>JAFGQM010000086.1 GCA_016935655.1 Candidatus Altarchaeota archaeon
GCCCCTTAGCGGATTGATTCTCACCGACTTTCTCTGCGGCGTTTTCATCCACTCTTCCAACAAGGGGTATTCGTCCCCTAACAACCCTTCATGGTACTTGAAGAATCTGCCCTTTATCATATCATTGTTTATATTGCACCTCTTATATAATAACCGATAACAAAATGGCCTATTGCCCCTCTTGTGGCTCCAAGAACCCTGACGGGAATAAGTTTTGCAGCAATTGCGGTGCTCACCTATCCACAGCATGCCAAAAATGCAGGTATGAGAACTCCCCGACGAGCATCTTTTGCTCCCAATGCGGATCCAAGCTAAAGCATCCCGAGCCTGCTCCGAAACAGACACCCCAATCCCTCTCCAAGCTCATCTCCGAGAAATCGAAGGTTAAACCGGATGTTTTCCCCAAGGAAAGTGTCATGAACTCCCTAAAGCTTCGAAGCCAGACACTGACCCTTACGAACTACCGTATCATAGTCGAGACCCAGGGTGTTTTTGCCAAGAGGGTCAAGGACATGAGCTACCATTCGATTCAGTCAGTCGCTTATACAAAGAAGCTCAGGGGCGGTATAATACTAGCCTGCATGCTTTTAGTCTTGGCCCTGATATTAGCCAATGCCGTAATCATGGTGAATAAATATGGCGGTTATGTAAGCCTGGGGGTCATAACCCTCCTCTTGGCCCCCTTCTTAGGGTTTATACCCCTGCTGCTCCCGATGGAGACCGTCCAGGTCATCGGGTCCGGCCAGACCCTTGAGTTCAGGGGCTCGACAGATGTAGTAGACTCGATAAACCAGCAGAGGAGCAGATACTACCAGATGATGCAGGTGTATTCAGAAAAATGAGGAAGATCCTGCCGGTATATGGTCTGGCCCTCGGTATCTCATCAGCTTTCATATACCTTTTCTTAGGAGTTATCGGATACATAGTCTTCATGCTCCTTGCATTGTTGGCCAGCTTCGTATTAATATTCTCAACAAAGATTTGACCTTGCATATTTTTATTATTGCCTCTGTTAGTAAGAGCAGTGATCCAAAACGGACAAAGAAGAGAAAAGCAAAAAGGATAAGCGAGAAGAGGCGGGAGCCCTTTTCATCCCCGCAGGCTTGTTCATAGGGTTTGGATTGGGTTTTATCTCGGGCGATCTTCCTGCCTGGATGTTCTTGGGGTTTGGCATTGGATTCTTCTTGTTTGCCTTGACACTGGTGCTGACGAGGAAATAATCGGGCAGCATAATACAAAGAAGGTCTCAATCACAGAAGTTGCTTAAACAAGGAGCACCGTTCTTTGGATACCTTATAATACAGCCTCCGCCTCCTGCAGCCCAAGGCTCCGTATCATTACCATACATTATGTAGTCTACACTAGCTTCAATAACATACTCACCGCCACCAACCCTTATACACTCCGCATAAAGTTCTGGGTCCTCAATCGAGTTCACATCCAGTTTGCAACTATCGTTTTCCACCAGATACCCGCCAGCTTCAATGCATTCTTCAAAGTTCTTTGGTAATGTGCTGTCACAGAGCTCACCAATGCATCCTGAAACCGATTCAGGGCATTCTCCACAGTCTTCCGGGCAGGTAGAGCAGTCTTCATCAAATTTTACATTACAGATACCATTACCGCAAATAGGGCCAACAGGCCTATCGGCCTGTAATTGAGGGCTAGGAATATCACTAGGTCCCCATAGCCCCCATAAATAGACGCCAAGAGCCGAGATTAAAAAAACGATTAAAATAACCCAAGCTATAACTCCTACGGTCTTCTTTCGGGGCATGTTATGATTAAGACTGGGGGCATAAAAGGCTTGTAAAAGTGTACGGGCCCGACGGGATTCGAACCCGCGACACCCGGATTAAGCTTTTATACACTCAATGTATAACATGTATGTAAAACAATGGAAATAAAGACTGAAGTGACAAAGGTGGGGAACTCTCTTGGCTTGATAATACCCTCCGCGGTTGCTAAAAAAATCGGTATATCCCCCAAGGACAGTGTCATCGTGACTATCACTCCCGTGGGCGACAAGAGTCGTTTTTTCGGAGCTGCAAAGCTGCTGCCATCGGGACAGGAAGTGAAAGATGAGGAAAGGAAAAGCTGGTCTTAGATACTTCTATGATACATATGCTCTAGTGGAGGTTCTAAAAGGTAATCCGGAGTATACGCGATTCGTAATCGAGAAAGATGGCATTACCTCAAGACTCAATTTGATGGAAACCTACCGATTTTTACTCAGATCATATGACAAAACCAAGGCAGGCAGAATATTTGACAGTCTCCTGCCGTTCGCTGTTGATTTTGAGGATGTAGACCTCAAGGAAGCAGTGTTGCTCAAGGTGAAGGATTCAGATCTCTCCTACCTAGATTGCCTGGGTTACACACTCTCCCGAAGGCTCAGGCTGGGTTTTTTGACCGGTGACAAGGAGTTCTCTAAATACGCCGGAGTGGTGTTTGTCAAGTAATAATCAGTGATTTGATTTGGGTAAGAACATAGAATATACATTGATCCGCTTGTAAAAGTTTACGGGCCCGATGGAGGCTGCATAGATTATGCCCGTCTCACAGGTTCACATTCTTAGAGTATCCAAAAGCTTACCCATCCTTTTGACGAAGTCTGTTGCAGTATCCAGGGCGTCTTCAGCGTCTTTCTCATTGATGGTCCTGATTATGCCGTATTGGCCGTCGTGCCTTAGGTCCCTATACCTGTCTAGCAGGTCTACCCAACCTTTTTCCAAAAGGCCTTTTTTGACATATTTTGCTTCCAGGTACCTTGCGATGCAGGCGTGGCTCTTCTCTCTAAAACCATCTAGGAACAGTATGGCCCTCGCGGAATGGAACATCGCGGCATAGGAGCTCAGTATGCAGGAGTTGTATGCGCGCGCATCCATGTTCCTCCCTGCCTCGCCTAGCCAGTCCCTTGCAGTGCTCATGCTTCTGGCAGCGTTCTCAGGCGATGGCGGGACCTCCTTGAGGAGCCCTAGCTTCATGCATTCCTTAAAATCAAACGCCCGTTTCGCCATATACAATCATCGAACCAAAGTATAAAGAATAATAGAAGACCGGATCGTCCTTCTTCAGTTGCCCTATCCCGCCCTTTGTGAGCATCAACAGGTTTGCCTTCGGAAATCTCCTTTTTATCTGGCTGTTCAAAGACGCGAGCTCCTGCTGGCTCGCCTCCTTTACCCTAATCCACAAGTCAATGTCCGAATTCTCAGTGTTCTCGCCCTTGGCACCGCTTCCATAGAGCCCCGCTGATTCGACGAACTTGTATTTCCTGAAAAGCCCTTCGTTTAATTCGCTGATAGTAAGCAGCAATCTTAGGGCCTTGAGTCGATTGCCCTTTTTGACAAAAAATTTGGTTCCTTTCTTGCTTAGTACGCCATGGGCAGCCAATAGGGACAGATACTTGGAAACGAGCCCCTTGCTGGCCTTGCTCTCTTTAGAGACCCCACTAACACTGATTGCACCTTCCCTGAAGATAGATTCGCGTAGGATTTCCGCCCTCTCACTAGTCGATGGTAGATAATTCAAATCCATGTCGCTACTCTAGAAGTTTATGATTTATAAACTTTTTGTTCACATACTATGAACAAAACTTTCGCGATTTATGAACTTATTATAAAAAATCCACCACAGTCGGAGTTGTGAAATGTACGGGCCCGACAGTGGCGGAACCCTTTTGTGTATTCTTGGTCATGGCTTCCACCCGAGATTATGAATGGGTCAAAGGAGAAAAAGGTTTTCCTTAAAAAGGTTCGGCTTGCGCAAAATGAACCGACTGCTGTGCGATCTCCAATTTTTATTCCTATACCCACAAATCTGGATATGATAAAGGCTGAGATATATTTTGATGGGAAGTACTACTGTGCAAGGACTCTTGATATGGATGTCTTCACTCAGGGGAAGACCCTTGATGAAGTAACCGATAATCTTAGGGAAGCAGTAAGCCTACATCTGGAGGAGGAGAAGCTTCCTGAGTGCTCGGTCCTGACCATGATGGAGCTCAAACCCAAACGCTCGAAAGCACCTGCAAATGTCTGAGAAACTACCTGTTGTCTCTGGAAAAGAACTGCTAAAACTCATGCATTCTCTTGGCTATGTCGCTGTTAGACAAAGGGGCAGCCATATAA
Source organism: Candidatus Altarchaeota archaeon (assembly GCA_016935655.1). Next base: position 4,131 of record JAFGQM010000086.1, read on the forward strand.
GACTGGAGAAGAAGACGCCTGTTGGGACCCATAAGATAACTATTGTCAATCATCCCGAGATTGCTAAAGGAACCCTCAATGACATCTTGGACAAGGTAAGTCTGTGGGTCCAGATAGACAAGAAAGGGTTGATTAGAAGACTAAGATGATTTGTTCCTTAAAAAGGTTTGGGTTGCGCAGATTGAGGCGACTATTGTGTAATCCTAAGTTTGAAGGTTTTTATTGATTAACTGTTAGCAGGACCTTCCAACATTGATTGTCCAATAGTCCCGTTTTTATAAATGAATACCCTCGCACCCATCCATGGCTCCATCGTCCCATTTGGATTAAGCCTGCCTCTATTAACCACACAGGAAACCTCCCACTTACCACCCGGGGAAAGGCCTATAGTCGGTTCCTCTGTACATTCATCAAGAGGCCATATACCCCCTAGTTGATCGAGATACTTTTGGACATCCTCTTCAGTATTCAACATGATTGTAGACGCTTCTTCGCATTCACCACAGTCCTCTGGGCAGGTAGAGCAGTCTTCAAATGAGGAACAAACAGCATCGCCACAATAGGGTTCTGGTTCAGGTAATTGTCCCATTAATTCGACAACTTTTGGATTGGCTTCACTCAGAGGAGCATCACAACATGTTGCATTTAGCCAAAGGTAAAACATAATGAAGGCAGCTGCGACTATAACAATCACGGCTGTAACCCCTACAATCTTCTTTCGGAGCATGTTATGGTTACTAGAGGGCACATAAAAGCCTTAATATCGGGCTCGTTACGGATTCTTTTTCAGAACTTCTTTCACTCTTGCAGGTTGTATCGGACAAAAAAGGTTCGACTTGCGACAAAGGTTCGGGTCGAACGTTCGATACCACCCCTGCTTTTCCAAAATCCACCACAGTCGAGCAAGTGAAATGTACGGGCCCGACGGGATTCGAACCTGCGACACCCGGATTAAAAGTTTAAAGGAACATACCCCAATAGTGCCCAGTCATCTCTCCAGCTATGAACTGGACTAGGGGTTTATACTCCTCCACCTTAGTAGAACTCAATCCACCTTTATCTGCCCTTCCAAGAGCATCAAGGTACTCTGCACGCGATTTCTTATGTATAATGAGGGGGGGATAACCCTTGCTCATTAGTATATAGTTCAGCAGCATCCTCCCGACCCTGCCATTTCCATCCATGAATGGGTGAATCTTCTCGAACTTGTGGTGGAATACTGTCGCTAGGACCAGCGGGTGTAATGCTTGGTTATTAGCGTACCATTTCAAGAGCAGATCCATATCGGTCTTCACATAGGGCGCCGGCGTCGCTTCGAAGTTCGACCTGATGACCCGCACATCCTGGATCCTATAACCTATCCTGATGTCTATATTCTTCATCAGACCGGAATGGATCTCTTCTATGAGCTCATGGGCAACATCATCATCGGACTCCAGTAAGTCAAAGAAAACAGTCTCAGTATTCTGAAGGTCATGAATCTCCCTCAGAGTCTTATTCTTCGGCGTCCGGCCTTCTTCCAGCAGGTTGCGCGCCTCCTTGAGCGTTATGGTGTTACCCTCGATTGAAGTGGTGTTGAAGGCGAACTCTATGAGGAAGTTCTTCAGGGTTTCTCTTTGTGTCGTCTGGTCAAGGCGGTTGAAGATTGAGGTATAGTGTAACTTGCATGCCTCTACCCCCGCTAGTTCATCGCCAAGGAAATCATCCTTTTTGAGCTTCATGGACCTAGCTCGTTCCAGGTAATGATTTGACTCAAGGAAGCGCTTGATGTTCTTATAGGCCCTCCTTATCTCACTTTTGTGCCCTGGCAGTTTTTCCAGGGACCTCTTGGCCTCATCGATCGAGCCACCGAGGTAGGCGATGTCCTTGCTGATGACCCTCTCGCCCTCCCTAGCAGATGCGCGCAGATAGTAGTATGATTTCCCACTGACTGTCTTCTTATAGATGTATACCATGGATAATTTAGAAGTGCAGGGTATATAAGCTTTACCCTCTACATTAAAAAATACGTCTGTAGTGGGTAAAGAGCTTTAGTTCATCTAGGAACGAAATAAAATGTACGGGCCCGACGGGATTCGAACCCGCGACACCCGGATTAAAAGTCCGGTGCTCTAACCAGCCTGAGCTACGGGCCCATTGCCCCATTAGAAGGATGATTTAAGGAATCATCGATATGAGGGCGTTATATTTGAAGTTAAGGTTTAAAAAGGCGTTTTTGCGCGCAAAACAGGGCTCCTGAGCAGTTACGCTACACTAGCAAACCCCTCCGGACCAGGTCCCGCCCCCACTTATCCCCTGCCCGCTGGCCTCCCAGGTCCCGTCTATCCGGTCCGCATCCACCTGCCCGCCCCATTCCCCGGAGAACTCTCTCCCGGCTATCTTCCCGCTGAACCTGACTGTTACATCCTTGCCGCTCCATTGGCCCTCTAGTACGCCATTGGCCGCTAACCCGGATGCGGTTATGTCCCAAGTGGCGTCAAGGTAGTTGTCCTTGACTAGGCCCTCCCAAGTCCCAGCTATCTGGGATGTGCCTAGGGCGTGAGATATGGTCCCGGATATGGTGCCGCACCAGCGGTCCCCCCTGTCCGGGGAGGGCTGCAGCAGGAAATAGGCCAATATTATGACTACCAGAAAGACGAACAATACGACAATCTTTGTCGCTTCCATAATGGACCGGCCGGGATTTGAACCCGGGGCCTCCTGCTCTTTTGTCTTTTGGTGAGGCAACACCTTTTTAAAAGGGGTTGCTTGCAAAGCAGGCGATCTAACCGAACTGATCTACCGGCCCAAATTAGGGTTATATTATCGAGTTGAGAAATAAATAACAACTACTCTAGCATCTGCCCCGTGAATCTCAGCGTCCCCTCATCCTCAGAGAGGAACTCCAGGTTCTTGGCTATATAACCCCTCTTCTTGGAGGTGAACACAGGGAGCATCGAAACAAATTTTTTCGAGCCGTCCCATCCAAGGACCTCCTTCTGCTGCCATTTCAGCCGTCCCTGTTTCTGCAGCGCAAGCATCTTCTTGGCCTCTTCCTTGTCCTCCCGGTCCCTAAAGTGCGCGCAGTCGGTCCAGAATTCAGAATCAGTCGGCTCTTGCATCTTGCAGACGCCGAGCATTGGGCATTTCAGACATATGGTGTCCTCGAGGGCTTCCTCTACCAATTGGTTTCGCCTATTTCTGGTATTGGGCATTTTTCGGGTGCATATCTTGAAGTTCTCCCTATATAAATAATTATGCCGACGTCTGCTAAACAAAAGATTTTTATAGGATTGTCTGCTAAATGTTCAATATTGTTGAACACTATGGAACAATATGACAACGAGCTCGAGAGAATAAGAAAAAAGAAATACGAAGAGCTCAAGAAAAGATTGGAGGACAAGGAAAAAATGGCTGAACTGAACATAGAGGTGTTTACAAGCCCCACATGCCCCCACTGTCCGGCGGCCGTGAGGGCGACTGAGGAGCTGCTGGCAGAGCATCCTGAACTCGAGGGCAGGATAAAATGGAAGGAGATGAGCACCGCCACCCAGGAGGGGCATAGGAAGGCTGTTGCCTATGGCATAATGGCCGTCCCGACCATAGTATTGACCAATACGAAGACCGGTCAGAAGGGCGGGATAAGGGGTGCCCCGACGAAAGCGGGTTATCTGAAGGCGATTAGCGAGATGTTGGCCGCTTAACAAGGAATGGCAAGAAGTGACATACTGATGTTCTCGCAGGAAACCAGGGAGTGTTGCAGCGACCTTATGTGCTGTATATTGGGCGTCAGCAGCCTTGAGGGCAGGATAATATCGGAAATCGGAGAGGGTGATGTCGAAGCCATGGCCAAAAAGGTCGGATGCAGCAGGAGCAGTGCTCAGAGGGCCCTGAAAGGCCTGGTGTCACTAGGGCTAATGGAAAAGAGGCGGGTGGAAAGCAAGAGGGGCGTAAAGTACACCTACTCCAGGATTGACAAGGCAGAGATAAAGAAAGTTCTGCTTAAGGAGCTGGACAGGAGCTATGCGGATGTCAAAAGCCAGATAGAAAAACTCTAGTCTTTAATTCTTTTCAATACCTCTGCTGGCTATTTCCGCTGTTATCTTTTTCGACCCTGGAGAAGTTCTTGAGCGCTTGTTCTATCTCCTCGATTTCTTTCCCATCTCTTTTCTCCGTATACAGCTTCAGTGCCTTTTCAAGATTCTTCCTGCCCTTGGTGTACTGGCCCAGTGAATAGTAAGCGATGCCAAGAGCCTTATAGAGGTCCGGGTTGTCCTTGTCGGTTTTTATGGCCTTTTCCAGGTATGGCAAGCCTTCGTCTGGCGCGCCGCCTATGACATAGGCGCAGCCAAGGTTCCCAACAGCCTTGAGATTATTAGGGTTTATCTCTAATGCCCCCTTGTAATATCTAAAGGCATCATTAAGGTTAGCTGCATTCATGGTGTAGAGCTGGACATGGGTTGTGCCAAGATTGTTGTATACCTCGTCATCGTTAGGGTTCAGCTGCAGGGCTCTCTGAAGGTATGCCAATGCATCGTGGGGCATTCCTATTAGGTTATAAACAGCGCCTAGATTGGTGTATGCATCACCATAATTAGGGTTCAACTGAAGGGCCTTTTGGTATCGTGCTATAGCCTCCTTGAATTCGCTTAACAGGAGATAGGCATTGCCCAGATTCTTGTAATCCTCCTCGGTAGGGTCGTCGTTTATGGCCTTTTCGTATTCCAGGGCTAGTTTCTTTACGGCCTCAAAATCTTTCCTTTCCCCCGCTTCGATGATTCTTCCGTAAAATTCATTTCTGACCACTGTAGTTTGAAATTAACAGCGCCCCGGCCGGGATTCGAACCCGGGTCACAGCCTTGCTGCAATCCCTGTCTTAGGGATGCAACACCTTTTTTCTAAAAGGGGCTCCGACAGGGCTGTATGATAGGCCACTACACTACCGGGGCA
>JAFGQM010000087.1 GCA_016935655.1 Candidatus Altarchaeota archaeon
CCCCTTTGGGCGGAGGACCTGTTGAATATGAGGGCGTCCTCAAGGTTATACCCCTCGTAGCTGAGTATCGCGACGATGAAGTTCTGCCCGCTCGGGAGCTTGGCGAACTCGGATATCTCTATCCCGTGGGTGGATACGAGCGGCTTCTGGCCGTAATGGAGGAAATTTGCCCGTGTGTCCGTCCGGGACATGAAATTTGTAGCGTAATAGCCGAGCGACTGCTTGCTCATGGCGGCACCCATGGTGATCCTTGGCGAAGAATTATGCTCCGAGTAGGGTATTATAGAAGCCCCTATCCCCACCATCAAAGATGGGTCCAGCTCCAGGTGGGTATTGCCCTCCTCCAGCTTGCTTAGTTCTATGGCCGTGTAAGCGTTCTCCTCCTCCAGGGCATCTATGTACTCCACCTTGCCTTCGGCTACCAGTGAGTCCACGTCCATCTCGCCCTTCTTTATCTTCTCAAGCTCCTGCTTGGTCACCAGGGACTTGCCGCCCTCTACTATGGCTAGGGGCCTTTGGACCCTTCCCTTGTCGCAGAAGATCTGTATCTCCTGATTGTCGTCGAAGACTGCGACATTGACGTCCTTTTCCAGCTTGCCCTTCCTTCTCAGGCTCTTTATCTTGCTTGTGACTTTTTGAGGCTTATCCACGAAGCCGATTATCTTCCCGTTGACCTCAATGACATACTTGCCCTCGTCCACGTTGAACTCGCTGAGTACCGTCTCCACCTCTTCCGGATCATGGTCCCTGGTTATCCTGGCGGAAAGCGCAAGGTTCTTCACCAGGCCGCAGTTCTGGCCCTCCGGTGTCTCGCAGGGGCAGAACCTGCCCCAGTGGGTGCCGTGAAGATCACGGGCCTCGAAATGCGGATGCGTCCTTGACAGGGTGGATGTGACCCTCCTTAGATGTGCTAAAACAGACATGTAGTTTGTCCTGTCCAGTATCTGGCTGATTCCTGTCCTCCCCCCGGGCCAGTTGCCCGTAGCGAGGGAATACATGACCCTCTTTGTGAAAACCTCGGGCCTTATCGCCCTTCTCAGGTCGATCTTCTTCCTTCTCGCGTAGTTCTTTTCAGTCTGATATTTTATATCCTTCACAAGGGCGCCGAAAGCGGTCCTAAAGAGCTCTTCCATCATGTCGCCGGCTATCTTGAGCCTCTTGTTCATGTAGTGGTCCTTGTCGTCAACGTCCCTAGTGCCCAGGTCTATCTCAATGGCCCTCTTGGCCATCCTTGTCAGGTAAATGGCCTTCTTTCTTCTGAGTTCCTTCTCGTTGCCTATGTGGGGCAGGAGGAATAAGTCTAAGACTTGCTGTGCTCGTGTCACCTGGATCTCCTTCCTCTGGCCCACGGCCACCCGGGCGCCTATGTACTTCAAGGCGTCCTCTGTGTCAGAGACCCTGCAGAGCTCGATGTTCACCTTCATCTCAGGCTTCTCATCGTCCTCGAAGAGCTCCATGACCTCGTCGTCGCTCAGGCCGAGCGCGCGCAGCACTACCGACAATGGTAAGATCCTTGGCAGGCCGGGGAATGACGTGTATAGCGTTTCACCGCTCCTCATCTCCTTCCTCTGGATTGCAACCCTGCTCCTGAACCCATGGCGGGTGGAGAATACCTTCACGGTGATGTTCTCCTTGCCAGCCACCTCGTCCAAACTGGTTATGATGGTGTTTGGCGCAAGGTCTTCAAGTATTATGACAGCGCGCTCCCTGCCGTTGATTATGAAATAGCCGCCGAAGTCCTTCGGGTCTTCGCCCAGCTCTGCCAGGGGCTTTTCCTGCAGCCCGTTCAGCCAGCAGAAGTCGCTCTTGACCATTATGGGGAATTCCCCGATTATCGAGTTTATGGGGGGCCGTTCTATACCGTCCACGACCGTGATGACCTCGAGTATCAGTTTGCCCGAATAGGTCATGTTCCTTAACCTGCAGTCGTTGGGCGTGAGCTTGTGGACCGTGGAATCAATCTCCTTGACATCGGGCTTCTTCAAGGCCACCTTGCCGAACTTTATCTGGAGGTTGGGAATCCTGGTGTCTATGACCCCCGTTTCATCTACTATCTCCTGCATGACCTTGTTCACAAAGTCGTTGTATGAGTTCAGCTGGTGTCTTATCAAGTCTTCGCGCGATATTTGCATTTTTCTCCCTAGTCGATTACAACCCGGTAGTATATGGCCTCGCCGGCAGTAGGCGATTTCCTTGTGATCTTGATTATGTCCCCGATCTTGGCTTCCTCAGGCAGGGCAGGGTCGTCCTTCTTTATCTTAGGTAACTTGGAGCGGTCGACCTTGTAAGCCATGAGCACAGAGGTCGCCACTTTTTCATCTAGTATCTCATGAGCAGGGACGAGAAAATGAGTCGAAATCTCAGTTGTCAATCTGGCACCTCACGCATAGAATACTCTAACTCTAAAAATGCCCTAGATTTAGCAGTTCTAGGATAAAAAGCTTTTCGGTTTTGAAACGGGTCTGGTGATTGTTTTATGATGGAGATTACAGCTAATGCCAAAAAAGTTACACTACAAAGGTCGTTGTTACAAAGGTATGCGACGTAGACTCGAATAGACCTTGAAGGGACTAAATAAAAAACTGCAAGGTTTTCTTTACACAACTGATAAATATACGGGTGAGAAAATGAATACTATAAATCAGAAACTTCTCAAGGAAGCCAAAGAGTTGTTCACTAAGATGATCCAAGAGAAGGATGTGTATAAGAGGAAGGAGATCAAGATAGAGATATATGACCGGTGTTTGAGAGGGAAGTTCGACTACTTCACGTTCGTTTATCGGCCGATGGTCCTCGCCCTAAAGGGAGCTAGTAAGAGCGTCGGATAGGCCAACCTACTTAGGCACTATCATGAAAGACCC
>JAFGQM010000088.1 GCA_016935655.1 Candidatus Altarchaeota archaeon
AAAGATAGGGGGGAGCACACTAACCGAGGGGGAAAAACGGAGGACCATCTTAGAGGATGTCGCCCTGATGAGGTTTGTAGGCATCAGATCTGTGATAGTTCATGGCGGGGGCAAGGAAATCAACCAGCTCACTGAGAAGTTGGGTAAGAAAGTAAGATTTGTAGACGGTCTGAGGCATACGGACGACGAGTCCATAGGCATTGTTAAAATGGTCCTCGGCAAGATAAACAGTGAGGTAGTCGGGGAGCTGGAGAACATAGACTGCAAGGCCATAGGCATAACTGGGAAGAGCGGGAAGCTCATAATGGCGAAAAGAAAGGAGGCCTTAGGCTTCGTGGGCGAGATAAAAGCCATAAACACCAAGGTGCTCCTGGACCTTATGGAGGACGGTTACACACCTGTGGTCCAGCCGATAGGGATGGATGAGAAGGGGATGGCCGTGAACATAAACGCGGATGAGGCGGCTTCTGCTATCGCCAAGGCCCTTAAGGCCGAAAAACTCATATTCCTGACCAATGTCCCAGGCCTGTTAGAGGACGAGAAGGACGAGAAGAGCCTCATATCGCTTGTGACCACACACGAGCTGAAGCAGAAGCTCAAATGGAGCGAGATAGGCGGGGGGATGATACCGAAAACCAGAGGGATCATAGAGGCGGTCGAATCAGGTGTGAAGAGCGTCCATATCATAGACGGCCGGAAGGACCATGCTTTACTTCTTGAGATATTCACCGACAGGGGTATCGGGACTATGGTGGTTGAATAGATGGACCTAGAATCTGTTAAAAAACTGGACCAGAGGTATCTGATGCAGACCTACAGGAGATATGACGTCGCGCCCGTAGAGGGCAGAGGATGCAAGATCTGGGACATAGAAGGGAACGAATATCTAGACCTGACTGCGGGCGTGGCTGTATGCGCGCTTGGTCATGCCCATCCGAGGTTGGTCCATGCCATCTCGGAGCAGGCGAAAAAGCTGGGGCATGTGTCAAATCTGTATTACATCCAACAGCAGGCCGAACTGGCCAAGATGCTGTGCGATCTCAGCCCCATTGACTCTTGCAGGGCGTTCTTCTGCAACTCTGGGACGGAGGCCAACGAGGCGGCAATAAAGTTCGCGCGCAAACACACTGGCAAGAGCAAGATAATTGCCATGCACAACTCGTTCCACGGGCGGACAATAGGGGCCCTGGCCATAACTGACAAGGAGAAGTACCAGAAGCCTTTCGTCCCGCTTATGCCTGACACGGAGTTCGTGGATTTTGGGGATTTAAGGAAACTGAAGTATGCCGTAGACGAAAAAACGGCTGCGGTCTTCCTGGAGATAATACAGGGGGAAGGCGGCATCGTGATGCCCAAGAAGAGCATGGAGGAAACCTCCGAATATCTTGCAGAGGTGAAGGACCTATGTGAAAAGAAGGGCGTTGTCATGGTCATCGATGAGGTCCAAAGCGGCATGGGCAGGACAGGGAAACTTTTCACGTGCGAGCATTTCGGATTGAAGCCCGATATCATAACGATGGCCAAAGGCCTGGGGGGAGGCTTCCCTATCGGCGCAGTGCTGGCGGACGAAAAGATAGCGAAATCCATAACCTACGGGGACCATGGCACTACATTCGGGGGGAGCCCGCTGGCCTGCGAGGTGTCAAGGGCGGTCCTTGAGACCGTGTTGGAGGAGGGGCTATGCCAAAATGCGGCCGAGGTGGGGTGGTATTTCATGGAGAAACTACAGGGACTCAAGGACAAGTATGATGTCATAAAGGATGTCCGCGGACTGGGGCTCATAATAGGCGTCGAGATGGAGTCCAAGGAAAAAGCAGACGAGACGCGGCTGGAGATGCAGAAGAGGGGCGTTCTCATCAATGTCACGGCCGAGAAGGTTATAAGATTTATACCGCCTCTCATAATACATAGAGAGGAGATAGATTTTGCTATAGAGAACTTGGAGGAGGTACTAAAGGATGTCTGATCTGGCACTGGACATATCGGTCAGGGACAAACCTGGGGCTTTGCTCCATATATTGGAACTGGTCTATGCGGACGGGGCCAACATAAGGAGCGTCAGCACCGGGGACCGCAGGGGGGACAAGGTCAAAATATACCTGGAGCTCACAGGTATGAAAAACTCGAAGAAACTGATGAAAGACATGGACAAGCTGGACGAAGTCATAAGGGTCGAGCAGGTTTCATCCTTTTTAGAAACATACGGCAAGAGGGTCATAATCATGGGCGGTGGCGCGCAGGTGTCGGAAGTAGCCAAAGGAGCCATCAGCGAGGCTGACAGGCACAACATACGCGGAGAGAAGATATCTGTCGACACCATACCGCTAGTGGGTGAAGAGAAGCTTGAGAGCGCGGTCAGGGCCGTGGGCAGGCTGCCAAGGGCCAAAGTCTTGGTGCTTGCTGGAGCTCTGATGGGCGGTAAGGTGAGCGATGCCGTAAAAGAGATTCGCGAGGACGGTATATTCGTGATTTCCTTAAACATGGCTGGTTCGGTCCCTGAGGTATGCGACCTTGTGGTCACAGACCCGACACAGGCCGGGGTCATGGCCGTTATGGCGATATCTGATACCGGCGAGTTCGACATAAGGAAACAAAGAGGCAAGGTTTATTAAGGTCACATCTCGCCCAATACTTTCTTTATCTGTTCTATGCCCTTCAGGGCTGTGCGCGCGCCGAACTCCTGTATTGTAACGGCAGCGGCTGCGTTTCCGTAAAGCAGGGACTGCTGGATGTCTTTTGTCTGCAGGTATTTGAACAAAAAGCCTGCCGAGAAGGAATCTCCCGCTCCGGTAGTATCGACCACATTGACCCTTATGGCGTCTTGTCGGTATATCCTCTCGCCGTTGAAGGCCAGTGAGCCATCCTCGCCCATGGTTACGACTATGAGCTCCGGCCCGAGAGACTTCAGCTTTGTAAGGGCCTCCTTGAGTTCGGTCCTGTTGGAGAGTTTCAGGGCCTCGTCCTGTGAGCAAATCAGTATGTTCACATTGCCTATCAGGTCCTTTGCCTTTGGACCCTTCTCGGCTATTAGCGCGCCGGCCCCAAGGCTAATAGTGCCGTGGAACTTCTTCGCAAGGAACTCCAAGAAGAGTATGTTCTCTAAATCAGCCATGTGTAGATGGCTGTATTTCACCATGTATTGGTAGGATAGTTCAGTCTTGTCAAGGCCGTTGGCAGCACCCGAGTAGGCGAACATTGTCCTTTCACCCTTTGGGTTGACTGCCACGAAAACAGTCCCGGTGGGGGTATCGGAATGCAGTATCCCGTCGATATCCACGCCCTCCTTTATCAAATCCCTGACAAGAAACTCTCCGAAGGAGTCCTTGCCTACCTTGCCCATGAAACCTACTTCAAAACCAAGCCTTGAACACAAGACTGCAAAATTGGCTGCAGAACCCCCGGGAAGCATCTCCAATTTCGGTACAAAGACCTCATCGTCCACGCCTGGGAACCGCTCCACTCGTGCTATCTGGTCGACCAAGAGCGCGCCACAAGCAAGTATCTTCATTTTTGTGTTTTTGTCGTATGAATAGTATATATTACAGCTGTTTTCCTTAAATAAACTCCCAATGCAAAGGAAGAAAAGAGCCCCTACACCCAAGGAAATCCGAAGGGCGACTAAGTTGGCTATGAAGAAGTTGGAGAAGAAGATGAGGAGGACTGGCGGGGCCCCACCAACTACCCCCACAACTCCGGGAAAACTGGACTCGGAGGGACGGGCACTCGCACTGGGGGATTGGAAACCCAAGGACAGCTATCATCTGGTCGACTTGGGATGTGGAAAAGGCGATCGTTTGAGAGCCATGGCGAAGGCCCATCCTGAGAAGCACTTCCTGGGTTTCGACCCTAGATTAGAGGGGAATGTAAAAGCTGGGAATTTGGAATTGCTAAGAGGGAGGGCGCAGGATGTCCTGCCCAGATTGCCGGACACCTCCATACGCCTCGCGAATATGGATTATTTCCTGACTGATATCCCCGAAGAGCAGGCCGGACAGGTCCTGCAGCTATTGAGGCCGAAGCTTAGACGCAACGCAAGAGTGTATATCAGCCACAGGAACGAGGCTGAAAGAGAGCTCAAGAGCTTAGTCTCCAGGAGCGGGTTTGAACCCTCCAAGTCCAGGTCTATAGAGGAATTGAAGCTTCCAATGACCCCTGCTACGGAATTTGAACTTAAAACACAAAAGAACATAGAAGGTTTCAGGAGGGGAAAACCATCCTCATTGCCAATAGAGCTTACCCGAACGGGTAGGATTTTCCATGTTATGCACAAGCCGGAAGCCTATGCTCCTATGAGGTTCGTTGCACGGGTAAAGAGATAGCCAAACTAGGAGATGGCCAAACCTAAGAAGACTCTGAGGAAGAGATTGAAGAACCGTTGGAGTGTGACTACTCCGGGAAGGGTCTTGAGGGGCATCTTTGGGCCTAGTAGGACGACCTTGGAGGCGGCCAAGAATGGCCTGTCGAAACAGAGGGTGGGGACCTCAGGTCCTCGCATAATCGATGAAAGTGTTAAAAGACTTGAGGGGATGACGGGCAAAAGGTTGACCCCCGAACAAAGGATGCTTGCTTTGGAATGGTCAATCAAGAGGGCAGCAAAAGGGAAGGACATGGCAAGGGAGGAAGAGATAAAGGTTATTAGAACAAAGCTTAGGATGGGGGCGAAGTACAGTATGGACGCCCTGAATGTCCGAGACCCTGAGAAAAGGGATAGCATCTATGCCCTTCTGGAGGGCCAAATACCTGAGCTCAGAGCGAGGAGGGAGGCAGGCCACGAAAGCATTAGACCACTAAGCGTAAGAGAACTAAACAGGGAGATAAAGGAGGAGCTTGGGGCTGCAAAGGGGAAGGCTTTCATATATCTACTCAACAGGAAGATGAAGAAGATAAAGAGGTATATTTAGAAGCAACTACATTATCTTCCCGTACTCCTTTCTCAGCTCAAGTCGCATCGCCTTCTGGCGCCCGATGACGTCATCGAAATTCTTCCTATTCCTTAGATCGTCATATTGCGCGCGCACATTGTGTTGGATGAAATATTCCCTTGTCTCAGGTTTAAGGAGTTTCAAATCCCCGTTGGATGAATTCCATTTTTCAACAAAATCCCATTGATTGGGGAATGCATCCACCAATGGCCGTAGAGCCATCAGGCTGTTTGCGCTGACTGCTATATTCGCTTTTTCGATAGAAAATTTACTTCCATTAAAAGAAATTCCAAGCCCCCCCTCGCGCGCGACCCGGCTTAGCATGTGTATATCAGTTATCGAGTCGCCGACTGCCATGAACTGGCTTATAGGGGCGTTTCTGGATCTTGATACTCGCTCAACTACCTCCTCTTTTCTTTCCCCGCCACATACCCGGGTTTTAAGGAACTTTGGATCTACTTTTTTCCAAAAAAGATCGTCTAATTCCTTCTTTGCTTTCTCTGCAGTCTTATGTTTCTGGTAAATCGCCTCCAGTTCCTTAAGATGGGGGAATTCCGTATACGTCAAGAGTTCGGTCGAGTTTATGTGCTCTGGCCTTATGCCCACCATCGCCCCCACTGTGCGCGCATGCTGGTGGTAGGATGTGGAGGCCACATACACATCGTTTTTGTCTAAGGAAGAGATCAAGTCCCTGGCACCGGGGGTAAGGACCGCCGACTTTGATATCGCGACTATCTCGTCGTTCATCAACTGAGTGGAGACGATTGGCGCTATGAGCCTCAATGTATCGCCGGGGTTGTAGTCCTTTTTGCCCTCGAGGACAAGCAGGTCGTCGTAGTCACTAAGCATCTTGAAGAAGTCGAAGTAGTCGTCCTTTCCTACTTTCTTACCTATAGCGCGCATAGCTTCCGCAGCATGGTCCATGGGGCTCAGTGGCCCTTCCAGATCGAAGACGAAGATCATTTTAGACAAGAAAGATTTTGAATCGGAGACAATTAAAATAGTTCATTTCAGGGCTTTGCGAAGTCCCGCATCAACCCTTACAGAGTGCTGGTCCCATGGTTCTGTTCAGGTGGTGAGGGCGGCTCAAAGGGAATTTTCTTTGTCCTAGGCATCCTAATATTCGTTTACCTCCTGTAGGGTGGACAGGCTTTATTTAGTATTCATAGGGGCCTATGTCGGGAGCCCCGTCACGGGGCTCGCCGTTGATATCATAGGACATGAAGCTCATCGGCACGCCCGCATCAATAGCAGGACTGTTAGGTCTCAATCTATAATCCCCCCTAAAGAAGTCCTTAAAAACCTGATTCTCCGCGGCAGCAAATGACCAGTTCTCCCGCGGTTCGCCTGCCTTTTCTGATAGGAACTGGGACCAAGCCTCTAGACCACCCAAGAAGACCCTCTTGTAACGGGAGTCATCCAAACGCCAAGTGTTGCATCCCATGTAGATATTGTTGTTGAAATCCAGCCCAGAGGGTTCATCGTTCTTTGAGAACATGAGGCAGTTTCCTGAATCGCCTTCGGTAAGGTCCACGACTATATTGTTCTTGAACTCGATTTCCGGGCCGAAAACCGTGCTAGAGGCGCCAAAAGAGATTATGTATCTATCACTGCTATCCAGACCCATTATAAGATTGTTATACATCTTTATGGATCTTATGGGTCCATTAAGGCTAAACGACCAAGCATCTGGATTCTTTAGTATATTATTAAAAATCTCAATGTCCTCGCCTATATGGTGGCCATAGGTTTCATCGTCAGAGCCCCCTCCATAAAAGTCGCCCTTGATATGGTTATTGAGATATCTAGAATGGGGAGTCACGCCTATGCCCGTCTTGGTGCCGCCCATGTCCACCTCATTCCCCGCAAACGTTATTCCTGTGGCCATTCCGTAGACTGCATGTTCCCAACGGTCAAAAACATAGTGGTAGGCTTCGGACGGGGGAACGTCCACCGACCTTTCAGTGACTGTCTGGGCGTCCAGATTTACGAACTTGAATGTGGTCCGGCCACTACTGCCGGAGACGCAACGTAGGTCATAGCTGGAATGGTAATTCGGCTCGGACTTTATCTCGACGAAGGCCTTTGAGCCTATGTTCATCATCTTGTTGCCCTGGAATACGAAAGAATTGTCCTGGTTTGCTTCCCTGGAGGACACGTCAAGGATCGCATGCAACACGCTCCGGATAGTACAGTCGTAAAGTTCTACATTGCGTATAAGAGTGTTGTCAGAAGGAGTCTCCATCTTGACGCCGTTGCCCCCGTGCTGCATTGTAAGGCCTATCAGCCTGACATAAGACCTTCTTACCTTCCACCTGATGGCCTGGTCTGCAAAGAATATGTTGTCTGCTTTGGGCTGTTTTGTGGACCCTGCAAGCCTTATGTAAAGGTCCCCGGTCGTGCAATCTATATAAAAAGCATCGAATGAGTCTATATACGGCGCACTTGTCTGGGTTCTCATGTCATGCATGCTAAAAACTTCAGTCATGGGATTGTCATTTTCATATATGGCCCTGAGGGGGTATAAGAGCGGGTCGGTTCCAAGCTTCTTACTCGCCTTGAAAATGCGGTTGTTGCCTACTTTTTCAACAAGGCTCCAATCGCTTTCAAAGTGATTGCCCGATTCTATTACTGGCTCCTCGCCGGGGTAGTTCCTGAAGGTGATGTATTTGTCTGCAGTTCCGCCATTGTTAACGGGGCTATAGCCTCCAAAGGATTGAATGCCCCCCCGTATATAAACGGTATCCCCGGGCTTTACTTTATTGATGGCAAGATCGAGTGTGCAGAAGGGCTTCTCAAGAGTCCCTGTATTAGATCCGCTGGTTTTAGTGCAAGAAGGGTCCTGCAGATCAACCAGGTAATAATCGCCTTTGCAGTCCTTGGGGCAGTCGAAATGGGTCTCAAAACGGAGATGGCAAAATCCGTCGCCGCATGTGCCTTTACAATCCCCAAAGCAGTTTTGGGGGTTTTCACCAGGAGAACATATGCCATCGCCACAGATACCGGTTATGCAACCCTCATCCACTAGGCCGTCGCAGTCGTTGTCCTTCGAGTCGCAGGAGGTCTCCACAAGCTCGTAGAACCTTTGCGAGCCGTAGTTGCAGGCCAGCCAGACGCCGTTGTAGCAGAGGGCCCTGCTGCCCTTGCAGACGCCCACCTGGTTGGGGCAGGGCCTTGTGTCTCCGGAGACACATATGGTCCCGTTCTGGGGCTCGCAACCCTCATCCACTAGGCCGTCGCAGTCGTTGTCCTCGCCGTCGCATATCTCAGCAGCTGGCACACATCCCACCCCCATGCATTCCGGATCCTCATAGTCCGTGAAGCCGTCACAGTCGTTGTCCAGGGAGTCGTCGCAGACTTCCCGCTGGGGCTGGCCCGGTATGCACTCTTGAAGGGCCCCTCCGACGCACCTGTCCACGGTCACACTACACACGCCAAGGCCGCAGGTGGTTGTACCCAACCCTTCGTCCACGATGCCGTCACAGTCGTTGTCCAGGGAGTCGCACGTCTCGTTCTGCGGGGTGACGGAGCAACCGCTCCAGGGGGACCATCCCCCCTGCGCGCAGGAGCGGGTCTGGGTCCCTATACATCCCCCCACTAGGCAGTTCTCCGTCTCGCTCGCGCGCGGGCAGGTGGGTTCCGGGGGCGGGTTCAATGCATTCTTGACAGGCTCCTGGAGGAGGTAGGTGGCTGCTGCTGTTATGGCCAAGGCTGCGAACAGTATCAAGATAGCCTCCGTGCGCGATTGGGCCATAGGTTCCATTATGTTTTCATCAAAATAATGCCGCTCCTTGATTCAAGTTCTACCTCACTTACGGTGGCGCCTTCCAATGTCTTGTAAGTCCTGTCTAGACTCATTACGGCATCTGCATCGCTCGGGTTAACCAGCACCAGGGAGTTCTCAAATTCTCTTTGATAAATATTAGCGGTGCCTATCTTCCCCCTCAGTCTGTAATCCTCCAACGGTTTGCCTATACCGGTCTCCCAGTAGTCGAAATATGTGAAGTTCTGGTATGTATATGGGCGATAGCCGAAATGGTAATAGGCATATCTATCCTTGCCTAGAAGGAAGGAGGTGAACGTGAACATGGCTACTCTCTTCATCTCTTGTTCCTTGGATGCATCAGAATCCGAGAAATCAACTCCTGACTGCGCCAGGTATATCCTATTCTTTGAGATGGTTTTCAGTTCATCCACTATCTTCTTCCAGTTGGACTCAGTAGGTTTGGCGGTAAGCGAAGACCATGGAGCGTATATGAATTGCTCACTCATGCCACCATCTGTTATCTCGGGGAATCCATCGTCCTCGGTCCAGGATTCTATTATCCCGTTGTAGACCAAGAGCTTGTCCCCCAGAGACTCCTTGACATATTTTATCGAATTGTAGGTGTTAGTGGGCCAGTTCGTGATGACATCATCGTCTGGGGCATCCATAACATAATAACTTAGATAGACACGTTGCCTGGGAGCCACGGGTGTTCCAAGGGTTATTATTGTCTTATCGTATGTGCCGCCAGTGAAGTAATTCGTCCCTTTGCCCCCTGGGTTGTCATAGACCCTTATGTTGTTCTCAGTGGGGTACCATTTCTCAGGCGTATGCAACTGGTAGCCGCCGTCTATGGTTATCGTCCTCCCGTCATCGCCCACCTCCCTTGATTCGTTGACTAGCCTGACATATCTGCCGCTGATGAGAAGGCGTCCCAATGCATTGTCCATGAATATGCCATCGACGCGGGGGTCTTTAAGATACGTTCCCCCCACATAAGCTGAGTAATACTCCCTCCACTTGGAACCGGGGTTCATCAGGTACTGGCCGAAGTAGCTCCTTGTGATAAGCCTGTTCTCCTTTGTTGCAGGAAAGCCCTTTGCATGGACGAAAGCATCCTCATCATCCCCAACCATTTGATACAATAGTGGGTCATCAGTCGGTATCAGGCTGTTCAACTGCTTGTACCTCAAAAGCACTATGTCGTCAGAGAGGTCCACAATGGTCCCTTTGATGGTCCTGACGCTGCCTTCGATTGATAAATCCAACTTATCCGCAAGGAAGCTCCTCACCTGGTTCGGATCCCTAATCTCATCCTTGGTCCCGTCTGATTTGTAATGGACTACCATTCTAGTAGTGTAAGTCGGATATTGTATCTTCACCCACTTGTCTTGCACGCTGACTCTGCAATCCCACGGGCATTCCTCAGCGGTTTCATCCTGCCCACAGATGTTATCACCGCAGGGGCTGACGCACCCTTCATCACTTGCCCCGTCGCAGTCGTTGTCCTTCGAGTC
>JAFGQM010000089.1 GCA_016935655.1 Candidatus Altarchaeota archaeon
TAAGGCTATCTTGTCCGCTATCTCGTGTGAATCCAAATCCACAATCTCAAGGATTTTATCAAGTCTCCACATTCTTGAGAATCTCCTCTGCTTTGGTCAGGTCTTCTTTCGTGTCGATGTCAAAGAAGGTAAGTAACTCCGGATCATAAGCCCTTATGCCAATGACGTTTACATAAGTCACATTCGGCAAGCCCTTTAAAAAGGAGATGGATTTGTCCTCGCCGCTCCTAATCGAGTCATTTATAGACTGGATGCAACTTTTTGAATAAAAGGAATGGAGCGGCTCCAGAAGCCCGTTCCAATGTCGGGGGATTATCACATCACCATTCAAGGTGAACATGTATTCGACAACGTCCTGGTTTACAAAGGGCATGTCCACACCAACAACAAATATCATATCGCATCTGGATTCCTGCAGAGCCAGCAATATCGCATGTAGAGGGCCCAATTTTGGGTCTCTTACCATCCTGTGGAAAAGAGTGCTCGTCAGTTCGCTGGGATCAGGCGTAACCAGTATCGTTTCCTCGAAAAAGGGGGATAGCCTACTGGAGACCCTCTCTAACAAACTCTTGTCACCCAACTTGAGAGAGGCCTTGTCCAGGCCCATTCTTGAACTGTAGCCGCTGGACAGTATGGCTAGGGAAGCATTTATCATACATATTTTAATTTCAGACACTTTAAAAGTAAGTCCAAATGGAAATCGAGGATACCTTCTCGGAAGTGTTCGAGATGCATTATTCGGAGATTTTGGTCACAGCCATAAGCAGCGAACTTGCCCTTACGATAGCGAACAATGCAACAGGTTTTGCCACTTCGGTCATAGGCTGCGACTGTGAGGCGGGCATCGATAGGCTGATGGAAAGCGAGCAAACCCCGGACGACAGGCCGGGGGTGGTTGTGGGTTTCTTTGCCATATCCATGGACAAGCTTAAGAAGAGCCTTTTAGACAGGGTGGGCCAGTCGGTATTGACCGCCCCGTCGGCAAGAGTCTTCAATGTCGTGGAGAACGGAGAGCCACATGACCTTGGAAAAAAGCTGTCCTTCTTTGGCGACGGCCATCAGAAGAGAATCGAGAGGTATGGAAGAACCATGTGGTCCATACCCGTAATGGCTGGGGAATTCCTCGTTGAGGAGAATGTTTTGTTGTCAAAGGGCGTCTCAGGGAACTTCCAGATTTTGGGCAGGAGTGAGGAGGAGACCATAGGGACGTCCATGGATGCAGTCAACGCCATAAACAGGATTCCTGGGGCAATAACCCCCTTCCCAGCGGGCATTTGCGCCTCCGGTTCAAAGGTCGGCTCAAGATACCCCTTCCTGAGCGCATCCACCGACGAGGGCATGTGCCCATCCTTGGAGGTGAATAAACTGCCTGCAGGGACAAGGTCGGTATGCGAGATAGTCATAGATGCAAAGGATGATGAAACATTAAGGAATGCCATGAAAGCGGGCATGGGGGCATGCAACAACACATCAACAATCAAGATAACCGCCGGGAATTTTTGTGGTAAGCTCGGCAAATCTAAGATTTATCTAAGGAGATTATAGAATGGTAAGAGTCTTGGCTACAGGTGTTTTTGATATAATACACCCAGGGCATATATTCTTCCTCGCTGCTGCAAAAGCCCTTGGAGACGAGTTGATTGTCATAGTCTCAAGGGACCGTATAGCCCAGAAGATCAAGAAAAAGCCCATAATACCCGAGAAACAGAGGGTGGAGGTGGTCAGGGCTTTGAAGCCGGTCGATAACGCATTATTGGGCGACTCAGAGGATATTTTCAAGCTCATACCCCTGGTAAACCCGGATATAATCGCCTTGGGCTTCGACCAAGACGTGGATGAGGCTTGGTTGGAGTCTGAATTGGAGAGATTGAACATTCTGGCTAAGATAGTCAGGATAAAGAGGAGATTGGAGGGGGACTTTTTCTCAACGAGCAGTATAGTCTGTAAGATAAAGGATAAAAAAGGCGCTAAACGCTAAGCAATTCGAACTTTTCAAGAGACCATACAAGGAAACCCGCCAACAGCTTGCAGAGTATGGAGAATATCTTCAAAACACCGGAGAGCAGTAAGGCGGCACCGCAAGCCATTATGAGCCTTCCGTCAATCGGCCCGAATTGTATATCAAAGAAGGGCTTGACTATCAAATCCCCGACCTCGGCCCGGGATATGGTCGGCCCAAGATTCGCTCGTATGGTCTCTCTGGTGATCTCACTCCGCCATAGGGAATCCGATACGATATCCTCAAAGGCCGGGCTGAGATAAAGTGCAAAAAACGCTGTGATGACAAGGAATAGGGAAGCGAAGGACAGTATCTTTTGTACTGCCTCGCTGCCGATTTTAAAGGGTTTGCTGACCTTGTATTCCTCGCCCTCGGTCCTGATTGTAAATACGGCAATGCAGGTACCTACAACGATGCCCATAATCGCCATTAAAAACTCTATAGACTGAAGGAACAACAGACCGGGCAATACGCCCAGGAACGAAAAGGGTATTGTCAGCAAGGAGGCCCTGGTTCTATCCAGCCCACAGGTCCCGATTATCAGGGGGAGGCTAAGAAGAGAGGTCAATAATACCACACCCACCAGGAGTGGCCCATTGTTGGCTAGTAACGACGGGTAGTCAAAGACGGATAGCATATCCACATATGTTAGGCGGGATATCGACAAGAGCCATATGGCCGATAGGAGTATAATCGAAAATAGGAGGAGGAAAACTGCACTTGATTTCAAATCCGAGACCGTAAGCTTCTTTGGCTTTTTGCATAGTTTTGGTTTTTCCGGTTTGGGTGCGCGTATTTTGGCTGCATAGCTATGTGCAACCTCCAGGATTACCGCTATCGCAACTATAAGCAAAAGGACCCAGAAGTAGTCCTTGAAGACCTCAAACAGGGATTTTTCACAGTCCTTGGGACAATTTTTTGTCTCGCCATGGTCACAGATTTCATCGCCACACACATGGCAGTCCTCGGGACAGACTGTCTGGTGTAGTGTAACCAGCTCTGTCAGATCACACACCCCGTCGCCGCATATGGAACAGTCCTCAATACAGTTGCTTTTGTTCTCGCTGATACCGCATGACCCGTCGCCGCATATATCGCAATCCCGCGGGCAGGTGACATTCTCGTCAAGATCGCATGACCCGTCGCCGCAGATTATGCAGTCCTGGGGGCATAGGAAGCAGTCCTCTGGAAAATCGCAAAAACCGTCGCCGCAGATTATGCAGTCCTCGGGACATGTGGTGTTGTGGAGGGACACCAGCTCGGGGATGTCGCATACTCCGTCCCCGCATATTACACAGTCTTCGGCACAGGATTCCTTGTTCTCATTTTTGTCGCACACGCCGTCCCCGCAGCGCGCGCAGTCCTGGGGGCAGTTGGCCCTGTTCTCCCCGGTGTCACAGGAGTCGTCTCCGCAGATTATACAGTCCTTCGGGCAGCTCCTCTTGTCCTCGTTTATGTCGCACACGCCGTCCCCGCAGCGCGCGCAGTCCTGGGGGCAGTTGGCCCTGTTCTCATTGGCGTTGCATCTCCCGTCGCCGCATCTGGACTTGACCTCAAAGAAGATATTCCTCCCTGATGAGATGAGGGTATATGTGCCGCTCTCCTCCGGAGTAAAGCTTGCTACCCCTCCCGCATCAGTGTAAAGATTGAACTCGGATACTATCTCGCTGTCAACCGTGTAATAAATCTCCACCAAGCGGTTCACCGCAGGGTATGAGTCCCCCTCCTCGGTGAAATCCGTAATGGTTATGGCGATATCCTCGGCTACATATTTCTCGGTGGGGGAAGTGGTTATTGAGGAGTAGTCCCGGGCATAGTACTTATTGTAGGGGCAGGTGTAACCAAAAGCTAGCACTGCTAGTAACAAAATGCTTATGGATACCCTTACCGCCCAGTTGGTTTTGAATGGTCTCATTACCTCAATTTCTTTGCCTTGTCCACAAGCTCTTTGGCCTCCTTTTTGTCAAGGCCGAACTCCTCCATTTTTTTCAGGATGTGTTTTTCAGAGACGCCGCTGTCCATAAGGCCCAAAATGATGTCCTCGACCTCCCTATCATCCCCCTCAGTGCGCCCATGTTCATCGTCCCTAGCCCACGTAGTTTCCTGGTGGGCTGGTTTATCTCTGCCACCCTTAGCCCTTTTGGACCTCTTCAATCTTCGGAATATAGGCTTCCTAACGGCGATAAAAAGAATGAACGCCAGTATGGCCAAGACCCACCAATACTCATTTAGAAGGGCGTCCAGAGAGATGCCTTTGTTATCCCCGTTAGGGGGAGGTTCTGGAGAATCTCCACAATCCGTCGGGCAATAAGTTGGTGAAAGGCTGTCATCCTCCCCGTTGTTCTTGTCACAGAACTCGTCGCCGCAGACTATGCAATCCTCGGGGCAGTAACACTGGCCCCTGTCATACTCGCTGGGGTCGCACTCTCCGTCGCCGCAGATCTCGCAGTCGTCCGGGCAGGATTCCTTAGTCTCCAGCCCCTCACATACTGCGTCACCGCATTCGGTGCAGTCTTCCGGACAATTGTCTGCATTTTCACCCTCATCCTCCTCACATATTTCATTACCGCAGGTAGCCTCCCCTATCTGTATAGTCGACCCGCGGACCTCGAATGTAACGGCCTTGGTGGCCGCGACTATCTTATATGTGCCTATCTTATCCGGCGTATATTGGACTATTCCGTTCCTATCTGTTTTCAACGTGGTTACTACCTTATAGACATTACCTTCCTTGAACGATATCTCCACGCTGCGCCCGGACAATGGGCTCTCCCTGTGGTCATCAACCTTTACCACATATACTGTGAATGCCTTGTTGACTATCTTATACTTCGGCAGGACCGTGACCTTGTTGTAAGGGCCTATATTCGACCTGTTCGCCGGACAGTCAGAGACTGCAAAAACCAAAGCTGCATACAGGTTTGCTACAACAAGGGCTAGGATTATGACTGCAGCAAACCCCCTGAACATTGAGTTTGGACTATCCACTGTATTATTAAAACCTCAGTTATTTAAAGTCTTTTTTTATTGGGGGGGTAAATTTATGGCTTTGACATAAAGATATTTGCGGAGGGGCATATGTCATTCAGAAAGCACTGCGAGCAAAGGGGCTTCCTGGCGTTACAAATGGCCCTGCCATGATCGATTATAAGATATGAGACTAATGCCCAGTCTTCCCTCGGGTAGAGCTTCATTAGGTCTTGCTCTATCTTCGGGGGATCATCATATTTTGAAAGACCCAGTCTACCTGAAAGGCGTCTTACATGTGTGTCCACCGCAATCCCCTCGTTTCTCCCAAAACCGCTGGACAGGACTATATTGGCGGTCTTGCGCGCAACGCCGGGCAGTTTTACGAGCTCTTCCATCGTATCCGGGACCTTGCCGCTATACTCTTCAACAATCATCTTTGCGGCTCCTATGATGTTCTTCGCCTTGTTGTGGTAGAACCCTGTAGACCTTATCTCCTGCTCAAAGACTTTGATGTCCGCATTTGCATAGTCGCGCGCAGTCTGGTATTTCCTGAAGAGGTCTTTTGTGACAATGTTCACGCGCTTGTCGGTGCACTGGGCTGATAGTATTGTCGCCACTAAGAGCTGGATCGGCTCCCCGAAGTGCAGGGCTATCTTCGCCTGAGGGTATTTCTTCTCGAGCCTTTTGAAGATCTCATCAGCCCTTCCCTGAAGGTTCGTTTTCATCGGAATTATCCCCGGATTTTATTAAAAAGAGGAATAAGAGCAAGGTAGCTACGATGGCTAGAATCCCGCTGTAGCCAAACCCGACACCGGAACCGAAACCCTGCCATAGGACGCCAAGGACAAAGGAGGCCGGGAATGCGGCAAACCCTATACCTGCATGATAGATGCCCAGTGCCGTACCTCTCAGTTCTGCCGGGGCGACATCCGCAACAAAGGCCTTGGAGGAGACCTCAAAGACCGCTAGGAAGACACCATAGAGCGCGAAGATAACCCAAGCAGCCAGCGCGCCTTCCAGAAAGCCAAAAGCGAAGGAGATTATGGTGAACAATATAAAGCTGCTCAGCAGCACCTTGTCTTTGCCCAAGCGGTCCGCAAGGATGCCTGCGGGGTAGGCCGCGATGGCGTATATTATGTTACAAAACAGGTATACAAGGGGGATTGCAACCAGCACAACACCCATCTCCTGCGCGCGTATGAGGGAGAATGCATAACTGAAGTTTCCCATAGAGAATATTATGACAGCAGCAATCGCTATCTTGAACCTGAAATCGAATTTCTTTAGCTCTAGCCTAAAGGAGCTAACTGTCCTCTTTTTTTCTTCGAGCTTTTTCTCCTTGACCAACATCATTAGGATGAAGACTGCCAATGCTCCTGGGACTACTGAGAGAAGGAAAAGCTCCTGGTAGGGGTTAACCATCAGGGCCATGAAGACGGCGGCTATCATTATCCCTAAAACGGCACCTGAGGTGTCCATCATTCTATGAAAGCCGAAAGACCTGCCCCTGTTTTTTGCATCGCTATACGCTGCCACCAACGAATCCCTCGGTGCGCTCCTTATGCCCTTGCCGACGCGATCGGAGAATCGCACCAGCAGGATGATAGGCCAGGAGTCCGCCA
>JAFGQM010000090.1 GCA_016935655.1 Candidatus Altarchaeota archaeon
ACCTTCCACTATGCCGGTGTGGCTGAGGTAGCCGTGCCGCAGGGCCTGCCGAGGCTGATAGAGGTCGTCGACGCGAAGCGTGAGCCTGATGTCACAATCATGAGGATACCACTGGAGAAGGACAAGGTGAAGACCTTGGAGGAAGCGGAGAAGATAGGCAAGAAGATCAGGGAGGTCATGATATCCGACGTCTCGACAATAAAAAGCAACCTCAACGACATGGCCGTTGTGATCTCAGACATCCATCATCTATACGTCGAGGATGTGGAAAAAAACCTGAAGAAGATGGGCGAGGTCGTAGGCTCTGACAAAAAATACAAGATGCTCTCCAAGAAGAAGAGCATAGCGGACCTTGCGAAGCTCAGGAAGAAGATAGCGAAGATCAAACTAGCCGGCATAAAGGGAATCAAAAGAGTCCTCATAAAAGAAGAAAACGGGCAGATAATCATATACACGGAAGGCTCGAACCTCAGGGAGGTCTTCAAGATAAAGGGCGTCGAGAAGGACAAGATATACTCCAACAACATCCAGGAGATTTACGAGTTCCTGGGCATAGAGGCCGCCAGGAGCGCGATAATCACGGAAGCGAAGCAGGTCCTTGACGAACAGAACCTGGGCGTGGACATAAGACATCTGATGCTCGTCTCGGACATGATGACCCTGACCGGCGACATAAGCGCGATAGGCCGGCACGGTATATCCGGATCCAAGACCTCCGTCATAGCAAAGGCGGCATTCGAGGAAACCACGAAGCACCTTTTGAATGCGTCGCTCAAGGGCGAGGAGGACGCCCTGACCGGTGTGGCAGAATCCATAATAGTCGGGAAGCCCCCGCCTGTGGGCACAGGCATCGTGAGGCTAGGCATGCGGAAGCCCTAACTACATCACAGTTAAACCTATTGTTTTTCTATCCCAGCCTTCAAGTTAGTTTTTACGATGAGACATGTTTTCAATCCACGGTTCCGAAGGGGAGACCTGGTCCTGTTATTGTCAACATATGTCCTCATCTTCATATTGGGTTTTTTCATAGCTGTCCTGCTCAACGTTTCAGACCAGCAGGGCCTGCAGCATCTTGAGATGTCCGGCCCCTTGGGCGCCACGGCGAATGTGGTTGCTGCCAGGAACGACGGGACAGGGAGCATAGGAGAGATGTCGGTCGAGATAAGGCAGGGCGAGGGCAGGATACTCTTTGACACCAATCCGTTTAGCATCCCGGACATACAATTCTCAGCCCAGAAGGCGGTTTCCGTCACGCAGACATACACCAAAAAAAACCTGGGCAATAAGGACATAATCGTTTCTTTCGACGTCGAGGGCGGTTTGATAGGTGGGGAGTCTGCCGGCGCCGCCATGGCATCCGCCATGATAGCGGCCATAGATGGCAAGACCTTAAAGCAGGATGTTGCCATAACGGGGACTATAGAGACTGACGGTTCCATAGGCCCGGTGGCCGGGATACCCGAGAAGATTCAGGCTGCCGCCGGTGCCGGCATAAAAGTGTTCCTGCTTCCAAAAGGCCAGCTGGAGATGGCCTATTATGTGCCCATGACTAGGACAGAAGAGGTCTATCCGGGCTTTTTCTACGATAAGAACTATTATGTCAGGAAGACCCTAAACCTCAGGGAGCTCGGCGCCGAACTCGGGCTTGACGTAATCGAGGTGCAGGATATCCGGCAGGCTTTGACCTACCTGTTTGCATGAGCCTGGTCGGGTCGTATAGGAAAGAGTTCAACTGGCTAGTGGCAGGCAGACCAACCGCATCCCCTGCATATTACGCAGCCTTCTGAGAACTCCAGAGGATATCCGCATTCTGGGCAACTTTCCATGTGATAATTATTAACAAACAAATAAAAACATTACGGTGGGCAGCTGAGCAATGGGCGCACGTCGAATGATTTCCCCCTGCCTCCGGTGTACAATTTAACGGTCTTGGGGCCCACGATGACGAACCTGTACAGTATCCTACTCTCTATCTCCATCGGCAGCTCGTCCTCGCCCACGAAAAGCGAGCCCAGATTGGCCTTCACCAATTTTTTTACAAACTCCCTCTGCAGGAGGCCGTTGCCCATCCAGTCAATGTCCAGGAATATCGAAAACAGGTGGCCCACACGCCTCTGTTCTATAAGGGACATGAAGCTCGACTTCATGAGCCCCTCTATGGTCTCCAGGAAATACAGCAAAAACGCCAGTCTTGCCTTTTCGTCCAGCCTTGACATTACCACATAACAGGTCTCGTTTCCCTTGACCCAGCCGGCTATGAGTTTTCCGAGGTCCGACTTGCTGCTGAATATGGGGCCATAGGTCTTCTTGGCCAATCTCAATATCCTGACGGCCTTCGAGACAAAGAATTTCTCCCGGTCGTTCGAGACCTGTGTCTTCCTCACTTCGTCGACGATCACATCGATATTGTCCGCCTTCTTCGTCTGCTGCAGCCTGGAAAAGGCCCCCATTATCAGGGCCGATGCCTCATCCTTCCCTATGCCTAGCAGTGTCCACATGAGCTGCGGGCTCATCTCATTCATGTTCATCCTTATGGGGCAATCAGGGGCGGAAAGGTCATATGAGCTCAGATTGAATGCAGTGTTCCTAGCGTTTATGTTGTACTCTAAGTAGTTGTATGGGTACGGATTTGCCTGGTCCAGCTTCAGGGGCGATTCGCCGAAGTCGAATATCAACGGTATCGGCGAGGGGTCCAGTATGGCCGCTTCCGCGATCAGCTGGGCCATGTAGTCCCTCTCGTCGCCGGTCCCCTTCCTGACTGAAATGAACTTGTTGAAGAACTCCTCGTTTATCTGGAAGACGCCGTTTTCATCCTTTCCGAGGGGTATCTCCGTGATCCTTTCTTTTTTTGGCTCCTCCCTGTCGGGCGCCACCTCCAGCAGCCCCAACAACAGCGTGGGGTTCCCCAGGATGCTGGCAGAATCCCTGTGTGGAGCATCCTTCAGATCAAGCACTTCTACCTTTAGCCTGGCAGCTATTTGCTTTATCTCCTCTGCGTCCTCCTTCACTTTTTCCACCTTCTCGAGGACCTCGGCGTTTATCGCCTTGCTGCCGAACTTTATGGTCGTGGGGGGGGTAAGAAGCACCAGGTAGGCGGCATGCCTGCCCGGTATCTGCTGCTTTATTATCTGCATGTTCTTGTCTGCCAGCTTTTCAATCAGGGTGTCCAGATTGTCCGGCACTAGCAGGATCTTGTCCACCCGGACCATTATCCAGCTTATCTCCCCCGTCTTTGGGAATATCGTGGTCAGCAGGACCTTGTCCTTGTTCTCATAGACTGCGACATTGAACTTGTGCCATGTCCCTGCGAACAGCCTCTCCCATGGACCCCCGGGTAGGTTCCAAACGCTCTTCGATACCATTCTTTTTATAAGTTAAGCCTTTAATATAGACGGATAGGATTATAAAATGGCTACGTCCAAACCCGAGGAATTAGTAGCTAAGCTGTATGAGGAGGGGATGTCTGACAAACAGGTCAAAAAACAGCTTGAGGACTTTGGTCTTAGCGGCAAGGAGGCCCACGATTTGATGAAGAGGGCCAGAGAGCTACAAGAGGAGAGGAAGAAAGAGGTCAAGGAGTCCAAGGACGGGGAGAAGTTCATCGGCGGCATGAAGGACAGGGCCAAGTCCCTGCCGAAAGACGAGAAAAAGGAAGAGCCAAAGGACGAGAAATCGAAATCGTCCTTCCTTTCAGGGCTGTTCAGGTCGAAACCCAAGGGAGAGAATAGGATAAAGGAAGAGGAAATCACGTCTGTCGAATGGGAGACCCAGAAAAAGGAAGAGCCTGAGGATAAGAAATCATATAGGCACCACCGGGAAAAACCGAAGGACGAAGAGACTGCACCTGTGGTGGGCTTGGATGAACGAAAGCAAAAGCTAGAGAAGATGAAATTCGCGATATCCTCCGGTTTGGATGAGGAAGAGGCTCCGGAAGAGGTCCAAGAGGCTAAGGAGGGGCAAGAATCCAAAGAGGAGCCCATGGAAGAGCCGAAGCCTAAAGAGGAACCTAAAGAGGACCTTAGGAAGGAGGAGGATGAGGACAAGGAGCTAATAGAGATAGTCAAGCGAGAGGTCCAAGGGTCCAAGAATAAAAAACCGGGAGTTGTTTCACAATCAAAAATGGAAGGAAATGACATTGACCAGCTGAATGAGAAGCTCGACGAGATGCAAAAGGAGATAGGGGAGCTGAAAGAGGTGTTGAATGTGATCAGGGACCTCAACATAAAGCTAGTGGAGCTTGTGAAAGTAAAACAGAAATAGCTGGTTTTTTAGCCCAAAGAGTCAAAGAGTTACAATGGCATCCAAGATTACCGTAGCATTAGGATTACTAGTATTGGCGGCCTTCAGCTATACGGCAGGCGTAGCATGGCTTACACTCAGCCTTTTCCTGCTTGCTATGGTGTCCCTGGCATTTGGCGGGGGCTCATACGAGCCGGCCATAGGCCCGAGGGAGGTAAAGATAAAGGCCGATTCCAAACTGCCCAAGTCCCTTTCCCAGGAGATCGCTGAGCAGGAGGCCAAGATGGCCAGTGTGGACCAGCTGAAGTTCAGGCCTTCGACCCCTAGTGACGGTATCGCTGGAGTGAATCCCATGTCAGTCAAGGGGCCCCACGGACAGGTTGTCGGTGTCGGGCCAAGATCGGGCCAGATTTCTATAGACTGCGGCCCAGTGAGGTTCAAGGACGATTTGCGGATCAGGCCCAGTGTAGTTGATAAGAATTTTTTGCCAGAAGGGAAACTAATCGCTTGGCACTTCAGGACCCAGACACCCATATTCTATCAAAAGACAAAGATGCTGGAGGCATCTATCGACGGCTGGGACAAGGAGCTTTGGGACATACCCGAGTGGGACATTGACAAATGAACATACCCATAGTCTTGATGGTGATAGGAGTGTTTTTGCTGCTGATGGGGCAGACGGCCTGGGCCGGGCTGGGGATGATAGCGATAGGCTTAATAGCCTATCTCTTCACTAGCAGACAGCCCGATTATAACCCCTATTTCGACCAGGCATTCAGGAAGAGGATTGCCCAAAAGCAGCAGCAGGCCGGTTTTGACTGGAGCGTCAAGGATGATATGAACCCGGCCCAGACAAGGCGCGATGGTCCGAAGATAGACGGCGACATGTTCAGCCTTCCCCTGCCGATGGGCGAGCTGACTGACATGCTTGACATAAGGCACAAGACGAAGGTCAAATAACCTTAATCCCCTAATCTGAACACAAAAGATGAACATTGTATTAATACTGGTCATGTTGATACTGGTCCTTTTCTCCCTAAAGGAGGGGATGATTTGGGTGGCCCTGGGGATAGGCATGGTGCTGGTCCTGGTTTCCATAAGCGAGGACTCGACAAGGTCAAATAAGAATTTCCTTTATCCCTCACAGAACTCGGATGCCGTCGGCCGTTCAAAGGAGCAGATGCTCAGGGTCAAATACCACCCCAACTGGGATGGGAACGACTGGTGGGAGGAGATGCCGGAGCACTGGGGAATGGGCCTTGGGAGGGCCTTTGGCCTTTTGAGGTAAAATCGGCAACTTCGTTTAAACTAATTTAAATTAATCTAATAGTTATATTAACACAAGATGAACACTGTATTGGTTTTGCTACTGCTGATATTAGTGATCTTTGCCCTAAAGGAGGGGATGATCTGGGTGGCCCTCGGTATAGGCCTGCTCATGGTCCTGTTATCGGTGGGCGAGGACGAGACCAGAGAGAAAAAGAAATTCCTTTACCAATCGCCCGACGTCGGCGGCATATCGCCGTCAAAGGAGCAGATGCTCAGGGTCAAATACCAGCCCACATGGGACGGCAACAGCTGGTGGGAGGAGATGCCGGAGCACTGGGGAATGGGCCTTGGGAGGATGTTCGGCTTGTTGAGGTAATCAGTATCCCATAGGCAGGCCATAGCCTGCCATTTCTGGGGGATACCCGGTCATGGATTCCGGCCCTTCTTTTCCGTGCAGGACGAATACGAGGAACAGGACCCCCGAGGCCAACAGTGAGTACATCATATATTCAGGGTTCTTGGATGTCGCCCCGAAATAGATTATAACCAAAGCTACAGCGGCTATTATTATGTGATGTGCTCCGCCCATGCTGACCAGGAAGATAACGCCCACGCCCAGGCCTATGTACATCATGGTTGTGTTACCGGACGTGAAGGCAAGCCCTATCAGGATGAGAAACAGCAAAAAGGTTGATGAGTCCATCTTTTAGTTATTTCGCCTTGTACCAGTTGGCGCCCGTGCCGCTTCCCGGTGGCCCTATCTGCGGCCCGAAGATTGACGGGGGCGTATGCTTTAGGTAGTGCATATAAGCGCCAGCCATCTGACCCTCAACCAAGCCCGTCGTGAAGCCGCCCAGGAACAGATAGCCGAACATTATGACAAAGAACAAAAAGGCGACCCAGATGTGCTGGAAGAATATGAAAAAGACTATGAAACCGCCGATTATCACACCCAAAATCCTGGACTGCGTGGAATCCCTGACCTTCTGGAAGACATATATGAATGCCACTATGCATATCAACAGGTGGAGGTCGGTTATAAGGCCCATTTTGTAGTGTATAATACAGTATGTTGTTTAAAAATCAGCTTTCATCTATCTCCTTTTTGATCCCTGACAAGAGCGTGCCGTCCAGAAGCCCCGCAGAGAACTGCGCGTGGAGATTGTTCACGGCTAGATTGACTTGTTCCCCGTCGATTTCATTCTTGTCGTTCAGGGCTGTGAAGAGCCTTGAAAGTACGTCAAGGTGGAATATGAGTGCGTTTGATATAATCCCCGCTTCCAGCTCATAATCGACCACTGGCCGGTTCTTGACCTCGAGGGCGTATTCTGCGGCCATGACGTAGCACAGCTGGAAGCTGGGCCGCCTTATGGTCAGAGCGAGGTATTCCTTCAGCTTCTTAAGGCCGTCCTTGCTGTATTCCAGGCGCTCCAGTTTCTCGTAGGGGAAGCTGAGGTTGCCTATCCCGACGTTCCTGCCCAGGGAGACCTCAGCCAAGTAGATTTTTTTATCCCTGACGTTGAAGATGCCGGGGCCAACATCATATAACAGCCGCCTCCATCTCCCCTTTTGTATCAAGAACCTTTTGTCAGAAAACCTACCCATTTTCTCCCTCAACCTTTCTAGAATCTCCTGGGTTTGGGTTCTCCCGCCCAGCTGCCCCATGGCTTCCTTGACTATCACCTCATGGCTGATATTGGCTACGCTGCTAGACCAGAACTGGCTTCTCTGCATCAGGTTCAATATCGAGTCAGGCCCAGTCAGGATATCTATGGCATTATCCATGAAGTACAGCCTTTCCTTAGACTCTATGAATGCTGGAGAGAATGTGTACCTGACGTGTTTGGCCAGGGTGTTCCTTGCGTCTATAAGCACAGGGAGTTCTTTTGACGTGTGCTCCACCGTGTCCTCTATGGCCTCCTTTATGGACTTTTTGCTTATCTCTGGGCCATCCCCGTCTACGAACGGGCAGCGGAGTGCAAGGTCTACGACTAGGTTTTTCTCCAATCCAATGACTACCAAGAGGGGGAATGTCCGGCATACCAGAGGCCTGAGATTATAGATGGAACAGAGCTTTTTTTCGTTTAGCTTCACACACGGGCCGTTCTTGTTCTTCATGAAGTAGGATATGTCGAACAGGTAAGGGTTCTTTGATGCCTTGCCCTTGAACGCCTTTATAGAATCATCGAGCTTGTTCTCCCTGAATCTTTTGACATCCTTTTCAGTGAGCTCGATGAGGCTGTAGCAGCAAAAACCGCATCTTTCACAAGAGAACCTGGTGCCTATAGGGAAGACAGACTCCCAGGGCATGTCCTCGCCCCCCACCTTAACAAAGCCTTTGAAATAGGATGTTTTGACCACGGGACTATTACCGGTCGTGTCTTAAAAATTTCTTTTGGAAAAGGACGATGTAAGACTCCTTGAGCAGTCTCAAAAGGGTGCGTTCTACGAATCCCCTCTCGAACTCCTTGACCAAATCCCCTATGCTGTTCTCGCCGTTGCATCTTCTGTAAAGTCGTGCAGTCTTCTCGTCCACATCCATCAAATCTCTTGAGGCATTTAAACCCAAGAATGACGACTTGATGTCCTCGCCCCCCGCCACACCGTTCCTGACAGGCACCAAACCGTCCGAGAGCACGGGTTCGGAAGTCTCCCCATAGATGCACTGCATGAAGAAATACGCCCTTAGCTCCGTGTCCCCGGGCATATGGTACATTCTGTCGGCGCTGGTCTTGCTCTCGCCTTTCAGGACGGAGTCGCCCACCCCCCTAAGGAACCTTTTGACCTCATCTTGCTGCATCCCCTCCCTTACCCTATACCTCCCTTCGGGCAAGATCTTCAGGCCCCAACCATCCGGGTTTTTCCCTAGCGGGCTATCGGTCGTTGGGTG
>JAFGQM010000091.1 GCA_016935655.1 Candidatus Altarchaeota archaeon
CAAATCTTGCTTTCAGCATATCATCTCTCCCTCTCGCCTGCTATGAACTCCTCCACCATCTGCTTGCAAACGGTATCAGGATACTGGATAGGCGGACTTTTCATGAAGTATGAGGAAGGTGATGTCAACGCACCGCCTACCCCCCTGTCCAAAGCGAGTTTTGCGCATCTTATGGCATCCACCATCACTCCTGCTGAGTTGGGGGAATCCTCCACGGAAAGCCTGAGCTCAAGGGTCAGGGGGATGTCGCCGAATTTGCGGCCCTCCATCCTGATAAAACAGACCTTGTTGTCCTTGAGCCACGGAATATAATCGGAAGGCCCTATGTGTATGTCATCAGGTGACATTGGGGTGGGGAGCTGCGACTGGACACTCTGGGTTTTGCTTATTTTCTTGCTCTTCAGTCTTGACCGCTCCAGCATATTGAGGAAATCGGTATTGCCGCCCACGTTAAGTTGATAAGTGTGGTCCAGTTTGACGCCCCTGTCAACAAATAGCTTGGCCAGGGTCCTATGGACTATCGTGGCGCCTACCTGGCTTTTTATATCATCCCCTATTATAGGCACTTTCTTTTCCTCGAATCTCTTGGACCATACGGCATTTGATGCTATGAAAACGGGCATCGCATTTATGAACGCCACATCGGCATCCAAACAGGCATTAGCATAATACCTTGCAGCTTCCTCGCTGCCGACGGGCAGATAGGAGATGCAGACCTCTGCTCCGCTGTTGGTCAGCTCGTCCACGACGTCGATCGGCTTCTGCTTTCCGTCCACTAGGAACTTTTCTTTTGCAGTGTCACCGACCCCGTCAAGAACCGGGCCTTTTTTTACTTCTATCCCCAGTTTTGGGACATCGCTGAATTTTTTGGTGCAGTTGGGTTGCGAAAAGATGGCCTCTGAAAGGTCCTTGCCCACTTTCCTGCCGTCGACATCCACGGCAGAGACGAATTTTATGTCGCTGATCTTATAACCGCCCAGAACATTGTGCATCAGGCCAGGGACTGTCTCATCTGTCCCCCCGACCTCCTTGTAATACTCAGTACCCTGGATTAGGGAGGACGCACAATTCCCCACACCAACAATAGCGACTTTTATTTTATTAGCCATTTTCCCTATAGTTTTACAATGGTAAAATATAAAAATTGCAAATAAAAATTGGTAGTGTAACGACAAAAATGTAGTGTAACCCCGCTTGTTATAGGTTTTCCACAAAGTTTAGGGAAAACTAGGATATCTGGCCCCTTAATAGGTCGTCGAAACCCCCTCTTTCCCTTACCAGCCTTGACTTTCCGCCCTTGGTCAAAACCTCGGCGGGTCTTGGCCTCGAGTTGTATTCGGAAGCCATGGAGAAACCATAAGCGCCAGCGTTACATATTGCTAAAACATCCCCGACACGCGCCTCCGGAATGTCACGGTCAACTGGGTCCTCCCTGTCCCTAGTCATCACATCCCCCGATTCACACACATTACCGGCAACTATGACTCTCTCTTTCTTACCACTGACATTGCTAGCGTTGATTATCTCATGATAAGAGCCGTAGATACTTGGTCTTATGAGCTGGTTAAACCCTGTGTCAGTACCTATGAATTTGTGCTTTGGCGTTTCTTTGATTGTGTTCACTACTGTCAATAGGAAACCCGATTGGCCGACAAGATATCTCCCAGGTTCAAACATAATCGTAAGCTGCCTGCCATAATCGTCACAAAACCTTGTGAACAGGTCCGATACGTCCTTGCCGAATTTTTTCATGTCAATCTCCTTCTCACCCGGCTTGTAGGGTATGCCTATGCCTCCACCAAAGTCCATGAAGTCTATGTTCTTGAACTCCTTTGCAACATCCATGGTTATCTTCATTGCCTGCAGGTATATATCGACGTCTAGTATCCCCGAGCCTATATGGCTATGCACCCCCACTATCCTTAGATTATGTTCCCTTGCGATTTTCTGGGCCTCGCCCACTTTGTCGAAATAGATGCCGAATTTGCTGTCGGGCCCGCCGGTTATTATGTGTTTATGGTAGCCGGCTCCAACATCCGGGTTTATCCTTACAGAGACTTTAGTACCCGGGAATAGTCTACCGTATCTCTCAAGCTGGTTTAAGGAATCTATATTGACGAGTACCCTGTTTTTTACTGCGAACTCCATCTCGTCGTTCCTGGTGTTGTTGCCTGTGAATACTATATCCTCAGGCTTAAACCCCAGCTTAAGGGCAAGGTGTATCTCACCGGGACTGACTGCATCAATCCCGCATCCGAGTTCCTTCAGCATCTTCAGTATCGCAAGATTGGAGTTGGCCTTGCACGCATAGAGGATTTTCTTTTTCGGGTAGTCTATGGACGAGTAGAGATTATTATACCTTTCCCTGATCACCTCTTCCTCGTAGACGTATAAAGGGCTTTCATACTTCGCTACCAAATCCTCGGCCGATACGCCGCCCAAAAATAATTTGTTGTTCTTTGCTTCCATTCAAACCTCGAGTTCCCCTTTGAACACTTCTTCTGCTGGACCGGTCATAAAAACCCTGTTGTCATCGCGCCAGTCTACCTCCAACACCCCGCCGGGCAGATGAACCCTGGCCTTTCTATGGGTTTTCCCGTTTAAAAAAGAGGCCACGAGTGATGCGCATGCGCCCGTCCCACAGGCCATGGTCTCCCCCACCCCCCTTTCCCAAACCCTAATCCTCAATTCATCCTTATTGAGCACTTCGACAAACTCTACGTTGGTCTTTTGGGGAAACAAGTTATTGTTCTCCACTTCTCTCCCCACGGCTTCTACCGGGTAGCTGCCTATGTCTTCCACAAAAAGTACTGCGTGCGGGTTCCCCATCGAAACAGCTGTTATGCTTATGTTCCTGTCTTTCAATGCCAAGGGCTCATTTAATACCTTATCCGAATCCTTGCCCATCAAGGGGATGTCCCTTCTGGCAAGTTTCGGCATGCCCATGTCAACCCTTACAAGCCCATTTAAGACTTCCGGTCTTATTATGCCTGCAAGAGTCTCCACTGTCAAAGACTTCTGTTTCACCAGGCCATGGTCATATAGATACTTGGCAAAACATCTGATACCGTTTCCGCACATCTCCGCCTCCGAGCCATCGGCGTTGAATATCCTCATCCTAGAGTCTGCTTTAGAGGATTTTAGAATCAGGATTAGACCGTCTGCGCCTATCCCAAACCTCCTATGGCAAAGTCTTCTAGCGGCCTCAGGTATGTCAGAAAAGGGAACCGAAGACCTGCAATCGACAAGGATAAAATCGTTCCCCGTCCCGTGCATCTTAGTAAATCCTACGGTCATACTTCCAGCTCCTTTATCCTACGGGCGGCCTCCTTTATCCGCCCAGTGGATGAGGTAATCGACGCCCGGAAGTAACCTTCGCCATGCTGCCCGAAAGCTGTTCCCGGTGTTACTACCACTCCCGTCTCATCCAAAAGCTTGTTGACGAAAGCCACGGAGGTCATGCCGCTTGGTACCTTCGCCCAGATGTAGAAAGTCGCCTTAGGCTTTTTTACCGGTATGCCTGCTTCGTTCAAAGCCCCGACGATGGCTGCCATGCGCTTGTCGTATTCCGGCATAGCCGGAGCCCCCCTATAATTTCTTAATGCATAGACTCCTGCAATCTGAATCGCCTCGAAGACCCCCGAATCGAGGTTCTCCTTGACCTTGGACAACCCCTTTATTATCCCGGGGTTGCCGTATGCCACTCCAAGCCTCCACCCAGTCATGTTATACGTCTTGGAAAATGAGTGGAATTCCACTCCCACATCCATAGCACCCTCGGTTTCCAGGAAGGACATGGGTTTATAGCCGTCGTAAGATATCTCACTGTATGCATTGTCTGACAAGATTATCAGATTGTTCTCAAGGGCAAAGTCCACCAAAGACTTATAAAACTCCTTGTCCGCCACTGCTGCTGTAGGATTATTCGGATAGTTAACGTACATCATCCTCGCCTTTTTAGCGGTTGCTTTGTCTATCGAGTCCAAGTCCGGTAGGAACCCGTTTTCTTCCTTTAGAGGGATAGTTACTGGCACCCCACCGCTCAAAAGCACGCCCCCGTTCTTGTAACCCGGATATGCGGGGTCGGGGACCAACACCCTGTCCCCAGAGTTCACAAATGCTCGCGCGATGTTGCACAATCCTTCCTTTGATCCCGTGAGCGCCTGTACCTCGGAATCGGGATCAAGGGTTATTCCAAACCTCTTCTTGCTCCACTCGGACCACGCCCCCCTGAAATCCTTCCTGCCGGCATCCATGGGGTACCTATGGGTGGAGGAATCGTCGATGGCCGTCTTCATGGCATCGAGAATCCCGCGGGGGGTAGGCAAGTCAGGATCCCCTATCCCAAGGTCGACGATGTCCTTGCCCTCGGCTATCTTCTGCCTTTTCTTCTTCGTGATCTCCGCGAAGGGGTACGGAGGTATCTTAGCGAGGTTGTCTGAGTATCTTACATCCATTTTGAGTGTTATTTTAGGTTTAGGACATCAAACATCCCGTATATGCCGGGCTTCTGGTCCACCAACCATTTGATGGATGTCAAACATCCGTAGGCGAATGCATCCCTGGAATGCGCTTGATGCTTTATCTCAAGACGTTCGCCAAGGTTTGAAAACAAGACTGTATGGTCCCCTACTATGTCTCCTGCGCGCACAGAGTGTATGCCTATCTGCTTTCTATCCCTCTCCCCCACCAGACCTTTCCGCCCGTATACCGCCACAGCATCAAGGTTGCTTTTCCTAGCTTCTGCAATAAGCTCTGCCAACCTCTTGGCGGTCCCCGATGGGGCATCGGCCTTAAATCTGTGATGCGCCTCTATCAATTCGACGTCAAAATCCCGCAAGACAGCCGCCGCATCTGCAGCCAGCTTGAAAAAGAAGTTGACAGCTATCGAGAAATTCGGGGCTATGATTGCTCTTACCCTAGCCTTTTGGACAGCGTCCCTTATCTCTGCCTTTTGTTTTCCATTTAACCCGGTGGTCCCCACCACAAGGCTGATGCCGTTCCGCGCCGCGATCTTCACATTCTCCACACAGGCCTGCGGAGTCGTAAAGTCGACTAGGACCTCTGGCTTTCTTAGCTTCAGCTCTTGCTCTATTCTCTCGGCCCCGACAACTTGCACGCCAATCCGGCCCATACCCAAGACCTCTCCTATATCCTTGCCGGCAGAAGGGCTATTCGGTGCGTCTACAGCTGCAACTACCTTGAGATCTTTTGACTCGTGTGCCCTCCTCAAAACTTGACCGGCCATTCGACCACATGCGCCGCTTACAGCAATTTTGATGGTCATTATGGTTATAAGAGACCCAAATCCAGAAGAACCTTCTCCAACTGGATCTTACTTTTCTCGTTAATCTGTACCAAGGGGAGCCTTGGTTTACCGGCTGCAAGACCCATCATATTCATGGCCTCCTTTATAGGGGAGGGGTTGGTCTCGATGAATATCACCCCAAACAGGTCTAGATACTTGTAATGGATGTTCCTCGAAGCATCCACATTTCCCTCCAGATACTTATGAGTCATCTCTGCCACTGCGTCTGGAGCGACATTGGAGGCAACAGATATGACTCCATGGGCCCCTAGACATAGCATGGCGTAAGTCCAGCTGTCCTCACCAGATAGCATTGTAAAGCCCTCTGGAGCCTTACGTATTATCTCCATTATCTGGTCCATGTTGCAACTGGCTTCCTTGACCCCGACAATGTTATCAAACTCCGCTAATTTTAAGACTGTCGCCGCATCGATATTTCTGCCAGTCCTAGAAGGGACATTGTAGATGATTATCGGTATGTCCACCTCTTCAGAAAGCTTCTTGTAATGTTGGTAAAGGCCCTCCTGGGTAGGCTTGTTGTAGTAAGGCGTTATGACTAGCGCCGCATCCGCACCGGCTTCCTCGGCAAACTTGGTATAATGAACTGCCTCTTGCGTATTGTTAGATCCTGTCCCTGCAATGACCCTGGCTTTTCCTTTGGCGTGCTTAACAGTTATCTCTATTAGTAACTCATGTTCTTCTGGTGTGAGGGTCGGTGACTCACCAGTGGTCCCCACGGGGACCAAGCCGTCTATCCCCCTATCAAGCTGGAACTTTATGTTCTTTACCAGGCCCTTTTCGTCTATACTGTTCGCTTCATCGAACGGAGTAACCAAAGCGGTATACGCACCAGAGAAATCTAGTTCCATTTTTATTTTTCCCTGCCGAAGTCTGGAACGAACAGTCTATGTTCTACCTCACCCTGCATCTCCTCAATGATCCTGTCAGCCAGCAGTTTTGTAACATCAGGGAGGCCTTTGACTCTCTTGTCCAAATCGTCAAAACTCTTGAATGGCTCCTTCTCCCTCTCCTCAAGAATCTTCAACAACTGCTTTTTACCTATCTTGGGCAATAGCTCCAATTGATGGTGCTTTAAACTGATTGCCTTCGCCATGTTAAAGAAATCCACGAACTTTTTTTCATTGTCCTTCACAATCTCCTCCACGACGCCCGGCAGCTCGCTCTTGGCAGTAGAGGTAAGCTCAGTGTATTTCATCCGCCTCTTTATGGTCCTGACTTTGTCCCTCTCCCCCTCGCCAACATAAACTTTTTCCCGGGCCTTGAACGCCACGCCCTCTTTTGGCGTAGTCTCCAAAATGACAAAATATTCGCATCCGACCGTCTGAGCCACTGGATACCTCTTGTAAACCGGCAACGAGGTCATGCCCTCCGGTAGGTAATCTAGAATCCTGACATGCTCTTCCCTTATCTTCTCCTCATGCCTTTCATGTTTTCTCATTTTAACTGTATTTGGCAAGAATCTCGAGTATGGCATCTATCTGCTCTGTCTCCGGCTGCTTCCTCTCCTTTGAAAAAAGAGTCCTCAGCTCATCACGCGTCTTAGGCATGATGTTGATTATCTCCACAGATTTGGTCTCCTCTATGCCCTTTGCCATCAGGTCCTTTTGCAATGCCTCGGCATCCTTTAGGGAGACCTTTGATAGTTTTTCAGCATGCGCCAAAGCCTTTTTTTGCACGTAATCAAGCTCTTCTTTCTCCTTTGACAGATCCTTCAAGATCTTTTTTACCTCGACTAACGTTACCGGCTTCTCGTAGATGAATTCTTTTACGATCATTTTCTATTTCTCCTTTTTCAAATGTACGGGATGCACTACGACTGTTTTTTCTTTGTCCATGTCTTTTATAAGAACGTCATAGCAGTTCCCGTGCTTGGCGATTACCTCGCCAGATTTTCCCTGGAATCTCAGATGAGGCATGCCATCCTGGATGCTCGAATCTATGTCGATGACCACCTTATCGCCTATCTGGAACTTCTTTAAAATGGCATTGACTGTAGTGCGCTCCCTATGTTTCCTCATCTGCTGTCGTGAATGACCGCCCCGATTTCCACGTACCCTTTTGACCATCTTCAAAAAACGACGTAATTCCTCTTAACTCTGTCAGAGCAAGAGAAAGCTGTACCTCCAATTTCAACTTAGAATTTTCTATAATTTGAAGGTTGGAGCTAAAAAATAGATCAAATGCTTTTAAAGTTCGTGGCATAAAACTTCGGGGTTTTTTAGAATAGTCAACCTAAAGGTCTTAATGGACGGAAAGCCTATCCTAAGGGGCGTAATAGGTGCATTGATAGCCTGTCTTTTTGTGGGTAGCACATACGCTTTTTCCATAGGTACCTCCCCGGGGGTCTTGGACATAGGTGAGGTGGACCCGGGCCGCACCTATGACTTCGAATTCTATTTGCTCACAAATTCCGACAGGGACCTCATAGTAAGCCTCGGTTACAAAAGCCCGCAATTGGATCTGTTCAGGAAGAACCATACCGATGTCTACAGGTTCATCCCCAAAGAGTCCTCAAATGCAGAGATCTCCAGCTGGGTCAAGTTCCCGCAGAACCCGACGGTCGTAACCTCAACGCCGGGACCGTTGATATATGTGGGTGGGCAGCCCATCCGGCCCAACGGCAAAGCATTGGTGTCTTTGGCTGTGCCTGAAGACGCAGAGCCCTGTTATTACATAGGCACTATCGATATCAGTCCAAGGATAGTGGGTGCGGGGGCAGGGACGGGAGTCGGCACCATAGGGATAACCAGGTTCACATTCGTCTTCAAAGTAAGGG
Source organism: Candidatus Altarchaeota archaeon (assembly GCA_016935655.1). The sequence goes on from JAFGQM010000091.1 coordinate 8,106, forward strand.
GTGAGGTAACAGGCAGCTATCGGGACGGTATAGTTGTAGACATGGAGGGGGAAAGGGAAGCGGATGACAAGGCCAGGATTGACGTCCTCTACAAGAATACTGGGGTCTGCACCGAGCTCGTGTACGTGGACAGACTGAGCATATTCAAGGATGTCGGAGGCTACGTCACCACGACCAAGTCAGGGCCAACCCGTGTAGAGCCCGGTGAAACTAAAGTGCTGTCCACCTACTGGGTAGGGAAGGACATGAAACCGGGCAACTACAGAGCACAGGCGACGGTAAATTATTTCACCGGGTACACATATGGTGAAAAGCCTATAGTGATCCCGGAGATTATCACTAGACCACCGCCGCCTGGTGGGGTGCTGCTTGCCGGTCCTTGCGGTATACCCACAGACATCATATTGATTTTGGCTGCCGTCTTGCTTATCATCTATTGGCTTGACTTCGACAGAAAATGGCTATTGCTGGTATTGGCGACTATCGTTATCATAGTGGTGGGTAGCATCCTGATGTGCAACATGCTGCCGTGGTGGGCCATACTTTTGCCCGTATTCTTCGTATTTTTATACTTTTACTGGAAATCCTAAAATGGCATTTAAAGGGGGTAAAGGATCGAAAAAGATGGGGAAAAAGTTTTTAGTAAAGGCTTTAATTGTTGTTTTTGTCCTCTTCGCCATCATAGGCCTCTGGTTCCACCATGAATTGACAAGATTGCCGCCAACTCCTGCGGTATTCGTCGCTGGCAGGGACAGCACAATGGAGGAAAGCGCATTCTTCAACATAACGACGGTCAAGTATGGCACGAGCGCTGTTGTTAAGTCTCTGGAGGTCATAAACCAGACTGTCAAGATGGGAGTAAGCACCGACCCCAATGAGATAAACTGGGGGGTTGTGCCCAAGGGCGTGTTTGTTGGAAAGACGATGAACTTGGGCAACACAAGGCCCACTGATGCAAAAGTCAATATAGCTGTACACGGGGACATAAAACCGTTTGTTAGCGTGGTTGGAGGCGACACTTTCATACTGAAGAGCGGTGAAAGCAAGAGCGTTGAGCTCTTGTTTAATGCCTCGGAGATCGGCGAGTACGTGGGAGAAATTGATGTCTATATACGCATCCCGAAGAACTGGCTCGTCAAATCATTCCTGGACTTAGCTTAATTTTGGATAGGCACAAAATGAAGAGATATGCACTGCCCATATTGTTAATCTTGGCCTTGCCCTTGGTTTCAGGCTTGATGGTCCGGGTAGAGGTCAGAGGGACCATAGAGGGCAACATACCCTACCAGGAGATAACGGATGGGCTCCAAGACCGACCTTTTAGGTTCCTGATAACCTGGGAGAACACAGGTTCAGTCGGGTGTGATGTCGTCCTGCGTACGGATGTCTATGCTAAAGAGGCGGAAAAAAAGAGCCATGTATACACGGCCTGGAGTGAGAGCACGCCTATAGAAAGTGGGGCGACTGGCAATATAGAGGCCTATTGGCTGCCCGGGGAACCGGGAGAATATGAGGCCAACCTCTCGATAATCCTGTGTAACAACTTCCTCCAAGTTCTGCAGGCAAACATAAGCATAAATGAGTCTCAGGGAACCTTTGAAAAGGCGCCCTTCGAGGTCCTGCGCGTGGAAAACGACGAAAAACAAGTCGAATTTGAGGTGAAATCCGAGGAAGACCTAGAAGAGCTCATAATAATCCCGACCAAATACCCCCTGGGATGGAGGGTTGATTCGAAGGCTTTCCGAAACATTGGGGGGGATGAGCCAAAAATCCTAAGCCTGGATTACGAGCCCGGCATAAAGGGGGAAAAAGAGATAACCTTTGAGCTTCTGGCCAACGGGGGCAAGTATAAAAAACTGCTGTTCTACACGATCTCGTTGGAGAAGAAACGGGACTTTTGGAGCATATGGACCATACCCCTTTTAATATTTTTAGTTGTTATTTTAACCGCATCCAATCTATGCCTGCTCCAGAGGGAACGGCTATCACGCTTTAAGAGGAAGTACCTGACCAAAGGCTACCTGGGGCCGAAATTGGACAAATTCAGGAAGGAACGGGCCCGAAAAAAGGAAAAGAAGGATTAAGGTTTTTATTAAACCTACAGTTATAAATCCGGTCGAATATGCAAAGGGTTATTGGAGTACTGTCCGGCAAGGGTGGCGTAGGGAAAACCGTTACATCAATCAACCTAGGCGCTGCACTACATGAATTCGGGCAGGACAACACAATAGTCGACGCAGACATAAGCAGTGCAAATCTTACCATCCATCTCGGCCTGCCGGATTCCACCATCTCACTCCAAGATGTCCTAGACGGTGAGGCACACATATTCAAAGCGTTAAGGGTCATACCCAGAGGCATGAAAATAGTCCCAGCATCCATATCCCTGGAAAAAAACATATCCGACCTGACCAGGCTGGGCGACGTTGTGAGGGGCGGCTTGGACGGCTTGACCATACTGGATTCCCCCCCGGGGTTCAGCAAGGAGGTCTACCACATTATGAAGGCCTCTGACGACATCCTCATGATAACCAATCCCGATGTGCCATCCGTAACAGACGCGGTCAAAATAATAGAGATCGCCAAGAAGATGGAAAAGAACGTGCTGGGCATAGTGGTCAACAGGGTGAATGGCGACTCGTTTGAGGTCATGCCCCACGAAATCGAAGCCCTTTGCGAAGTACCCGTCGTATCAAAAGTCCCTGAGGACAAGAACATCAAAAGGGCTATATTCGAGAGGATACCCATAGTGTACCACTCGCCCTACTCACCAGCCTCTATTGAGTTCAGATACCTGGCGGCCAGATTACTAGGTAAGTCTTATATCCCACCGAGGATGTTATTCTTAAGGAGGGTGTTCAACCTTTAAGAGAGAGACATGTAAGATGCCACGGAACCAGAAGTTTTTGATACTTGTAGTCCTATTTGTTCTTTTAAGCGTTAGCTTTGCTTCTGGTGCTCTCGAGGTGAGCGATGTGACTCTCTCCCCGACAATACTCTGGCTGCACAAGAACCCCGATCTCACGATCTCCGCAAAATGCGCCCTCGACGGGGTCATTTTGCCAAACGCCACCGTTAAGGCGGACATCTACCCGCCAAGCTCCAATGTACCGCTGACCTCTCCTAGCCTCGCATACGACCAGAACAGTGAGAGGTACAAAAAGACATTCCAGGCATCGTTCAGTGCCACTGGTACTTATACGGTCAAGGTGACTTGCAGTTATCAAGCCGGCAGCGCGACAGCCCAGGAAAATTTTATAGGCAACAAGCTGGAGCTCAGGATTATAAACGACATAGGGAACCCCGCAGATGCATATATGGGGGGCAAGCTCTCCCTTCATGTCGAATTGCTAAGGAACAACGCCCTTGTTTCACCGTCCCAGGACACCTTCGAGGTCTGGGTGGGCAAGGAAAAGTTGAGTGTCATATCGCTGCCGATAATAGACGGCAAATACCAAAAGATCGAGGTGAAGATACCCCTGGACCCGGCTGAACTGACTGTGGGCGTATACGATTTAAAGGTCAATGCCAAGTATGAGGGAAGCAATGTAGAGTCTGCCCTGGACGATGTGATCCGCGTCAACACCCCGCTGACCATGGACGTAACCGACGAGAAAGTGAAATGCCCGGCGGGTTTGGCCTGCAGCGAAAGCGTTAATGCAAAGGTGGTTTTCCACGATGGGGACATAGGGGATTTCACGGCCGACAAGAACTTCCAGGCTCTCCTGAAAGACGGCAAGAAGTGGATTACCGTGTATGTCTCTGACGTCCAATGCAACGCGGTATCGGAGAGTTGCATCA
>JAFGQM010000092.1 GCA_016935655.1 Candidatus Altarchaeota archaeon
CACTCCGCAAGCCAGCCAGAATCCTTGAACCTCCTTTTTAAAGAATCGTCAGCTATCTCCGCCCTCTGCAGGAACTCGGCGATGCCCCTGTTCCTTATTATGCTGTCCCGTGGTCGAAACACACCGCTCCACATGCCCCAGACCTTGAAGACCGTGTCAGGGTACCTTCCGCCACCCATGTCAAAGGCAAGCAGGTCGCACTTATTTACAATCCCCTGGACCTTCCTGACAGTCTCGAAATACCTCACGTCGCCCTTGACGAATGTGACGTTGTCCAGAGCCTTCTCCAAGGCCTTCTCAGCCTGGTCCGCCTTGTCGACTGCTATCACTTTCTTGGCCTTTTCTGCTAGAACTTTGGTAGATGCGCCCGTATGGGGCCCTATTTCGATTACTATGTCTTTTTCCTTGGCGCACTCTCCCAAAAGCTCCCTGTACCGCTTGACATCATAGGTCAAAAGGATCATATGGTTTTTATGTTTGTAAGGATAATAATTTGCAAAAACTATGAAATGCCCGACCGACCGACTTGGACCAGTTGTTTTACCAATAATCACGGCTCTGCTCATTGTCATTTGCCCGGTAGGGGCGGCCATCATAGCAGACCATAACGCAGTTAAGGATTTCGATGACATCCCCGAATATTGGATCGAGAAGGCGAAGGCGGATTTTAAGATATCCTATGGCCATACTTCCCACGGCAGCCAGGTGATAACCGGGATAAGCCTGTTGAGGAGTGACACCTCCTATGCGGGCCTTTTCAACTGGGCTGATGATTATTCTACTGCACTACCGGCTGGAGCAATATCTCTCTGGGATATGAGAATGAGTGGCGCGTCAGATCTTGGTAACCCAGACAGGATTGCTTGGGCTACCGCGACAAGAAACCACCTTAACGGAGTCGGCGGCAGCAGGAACATCATAATGTGGTCCTGGTGCGGCCAGGCTGACACGACGGCTGAGAACATTCAGGTCTATCTTGACCTGATGAGCGCCCTTGAGCGGGATTACCCAGATGTAATATTCATCTACATGACCGGCCACCTGACTGGAACCGGTCAAAACGGTCAGCTCAACCAGAGGAACGAACAAATAAGGCAGCATGTCATAGCGACCGACGGCGTCCTCTTCGATTTTGCTGACATAGAGAGCTACGACCCAGACGGCAGCGAGTTCATGACCAAGTGCGCCACCGACAACTGTGACTACTCCAGCTCGCCGACCGCCACCTGCTCCAGCGCGAAGGACAGGAACTGGGCCATCGAATGGTGCACGGCAAACCCCGGAGAATGCAAGAGCTGCGGTTGCGCGCATTCCCAATGCCTCAACTGCCAGCAGAAGGGCAGGGCCTTCTGGTGGATGATGGCCAGGCTGGCAGGCTGGGACGACGGTTCGGGAGGGGAGTGTCCTTCTGGGCAGACCGATAGTATCTCACAATGGGGCATCACCTGGACCTTCGACAAGTGCTACCAGAATGGGACATTCGCCACCGGGGACCCTTGGGTGAAGGCGGATGAAACCACCGGAAAGGTCAATATCATCAATATCGATCCACAGCCCGCTTATGACACGCGAAGGACCGGAAGCGACGGGCAGGAGCACATGTGCTACTGGTACGGGCATCTCGAGCCGTTTGATGAAACGATATGCGAGGACACCAGACCACCGCCCTACTTGGGGAAATATCCCTACGCCTACAGATGTGTAAGGGAGGGAGATGTCTGGTCGAATCCCTATTACTGCCATTACTTCATCGGCAGGAACGGTTTCGAGGTCGATCCGATGCCAAGCGTGGAACAAGTTTATGATAGCAGGGCCAGTTTCACCTTAAATGGTGATGGTTTTAACCTCAGCTACAATCCCGTGATACCTTCTGAGAACACACCTTTGGAAGTCCCCGCCGCTTCTTCAGTCGTTTCATCCATAAGCAACCCAGAGGAGTATGATCCTGAATGCGCCAGCCAAGTGAGCAACAAATACTGGAAGGATTACCACGGCACCTGCAACTGGGAGGTCCTCAAATCCAGCGCAGTACTGACGGTTCTGGACAGCCCGGCTCCCTACGGTAGCTTCAGACCTGCTTACATAGGAAACGACAAGACAATTTATTACAACAAGGACCAGCTGGATTACTCAAAGCTTCTGAGCCTGCCATACACCGGCGGGAAGATATTCCGTGAGGACCAAAACCCGGTTGTCGGCTCCGTAATCCAAAAGGCAGCGAGGAACTTTGAGAGGTTCAGGATAGAGCACTACATGTCGGAGCAGGTGGAATTCCTGCACGGCTCTGATTCCTTCACCTCATATCCCGCAGACATAATGGCCCATTCCGGGGATGCTGTTCTTCTCCTAAACACGGGTTTCAGCAACAGTGAGAAGGAGGAGCTGCTTATCCACTATGTGCAGTACGGATTGGATTTATATAGTATCTTCAAAGACAGAGAGATGAGGACTGGTGGCGCAGGCCAAGGCCAGGGGAGGAAAATGCCCATGGTATTCGCAGGCTTGATGCTGAATGATGAGGATGTATATGGCCTAGGCTACAGACAGGATTTGATGGAGGACCGACAGGCCTTCTATGTGGATAGCGATGCATTTTGCGATGCGAAATACGCGATCTCGGACATAGGCTTGCCTGAGTGGGCCTCCCTCCCGGACAACCCATTTACAGCTTGCGATTACAACAAGGACTGGAACGCAGGCTACAGGGAATGTTGTACGGCTTATGTGAGGGGCGGTGTTGCGCTAACACTGCTTCTGATGGAGGAGACCTCAAATGCAAGGAGACTTTGGGGAAACAATGCATTCATCGACTACCAAGATCGATACATGGAGGTCACAAAGCAGCTGAACTCATACAGGCAGAGATCAGAGTTCGTCGCAAAGATGTGGGACACCTACAGAAAAAATTACGGCTGCTTCTGGACAAGAGACGACCCGACGGACATCTACTCGAACGGCCATTATGACTGTGGCGGAGCCCTGGTAAAATGCGCGTGGCAGGCATCAACGTGCAGTGGGTGTGTTCTGGTCGAGGAATGCCCGCAGTACCCCAACCAGCGCGGATTGGATTATGACCCGTGCGACTTGGGCTGCGGGGCTGGATGCAGCTCAAATTCAGACTGCAATGACCAAAACCCCTGCACATACGACCTCTGCATGGACAACACATGCGCGCACAACGACGCCAACCTGGACGGGAGCCCGACCATAGGACTGGGCGACGTCATCCAGGTCATGGCCCACTGGGCGACCACCGGCCCGACGGGGGACATAGACTCCAACGGGAACGTGGGGCTGAGCGATATAATCGCTATGATAGGGTTGTGGGGGAACAGCTGTTAATGCTGCCTTCAAGGAAGTATTTTATAACGGAAAAAATTCTAATTAATGGATGAAATGCTCTGTGTGCGGGGTGGAGATCAAAGAGGGGCTACTCGACAAGATAGTCGGGACCTATATCAAAAAGAAGGGTAAGCTCCATCCAGTCTGCAACAGATGCCAGAAAGGGGGGGAAGCCAGCCTCAGGGAGAAAATTTGATTGAGGACAGCGAGGTAAGGAGGATTAGGAAGGAGGTTGATGTCCTAGACTCCGAGCTAATCGGGCTTCTAGCTAAAAGAAGGGATCTCGCCATCCAGATGGGAAAGATAAAGAGGAGGAAGCACCTGCCGATAGTCGATGGAAAAAGGAACGAAGAGGTCCTGGAAAGGGTAATCGGAGAAGCCAAGAAATACGGCCTGGACGAAAAGAAGGTTGAGGAGTTCTGGAAATGCATAATTAAATGCGCAATAGAGGAGCAGGAAAGGCTGGATTTCGTAGATTAAGCCAAAGATAAGGTTTTTATAGATTGCTATGCAAAATAAACCCGCTTCAAAGATGGTCGGTAAATATCTTGTTCTGGGTTTGGTGGTGATGTCCCTTCTTTTGGGTACATTGAGTTCTGCACAGAAAAAGTGCAATGCAAACATATCCGAGCCTACACTCTTGCAGTATAAGATAGAGATAAGCAACTGCCAAGAGATCCACGAGGGGGGAGAGGTTGAAATCAATTACACCAAGATAGAGACCCTAGGCAACGAGCGCAACAGGACCCTGATACCTGAGACCAAGATTACTGTAACGGGATACCGGAACGATGAGATTGTGTTTTTTGGGACCCTATACACCGGGAAAAGGGGCGAGAGCGCAAGATTCAGGCCAACTGCCGGGGAGTATATAGTCGAGATCGGAACCCAACAAGCCGCATTCAGCGTCTTGGACAGGATAGAGGAGGATGTGCCCGAGATTAGTCTGGCTTCGATTGAGCCTGAAGACGAGGAAGAGCCTGCAGTTGAAGCCTTAGTCCCAAACGAGGACGAGGAAGAGACTGACCCGGCAATGAAAATTGTCGAGGAGACTGACAGTGAGCTTATCTCCGGTTACATGGAGCTATTGATATCGCTACTTCTTTACTAGCCCTTTTTTCCATAGAGCCTGAAACTATATCCTAATGAAAAGCGCTTATCAGATATTCAAGATAAGGGGCATTGCCGTAAAGCTGCACATAACCTTTTTGTTAATCCTGCCCTTGTTTGTCCTGGGTTTTGCCTCGGACATGAGCCAGGACGGGACGCTTCTGTCGGCAACGGTATCAATCCTCTACTCATTGATGTTCTTCACCATACTCTTCGGCTCTGTGCTCATCCACGAGCTGGTGCATTCTTTTGTGGCCATGAGGAACGGCATAAAGGTAAAGCAGATAATACTGACCCCCATAGGGGGCATAGCCAGTATCTCCATGGTCAAGGCGCCCAAGAGCGAGTTTAAGATTAGCATAGCTGGTCCCCTGTCCAACTTCGTCATCGGCTTTATTCTACTCTCCATAGCGATTGCGGCTTTCGGTCTGGAGGCCTTGACAGAGGCTTTTTTCACGGGAGATTTCGTCAGCGTGCCCTCGATACTCAATATAACCATACTAGCAATCTGGATGAACATGGTACTTGGTATATTCAATCTTTTCCTTCCGGTGTTCCCGATGGACGGAGGCAGGGTCCTAAGGTCGCTCTTGGCCATGGTCATGGACTATGGGAAGGCCACCCGCCTTGCAGTAAACATAAGCCAAGCCTTCCTCGCAGTCTGGATCGGGTTTTCGATTCTGATATTCAACATCTGGTTCATAGCAATAGGTGTGTTTCTGTTCTTCGCGGGTTTGAACGAGTTGAAGGTCACTGAGATAGCCGGCATCCTGAGCAAGGCCGAGCTGAGGGACAACATCTACACCAACCTGATGGTGTTGCATCCGGAACTGCCAGTGCAAAACCTGTTGGAGATAGCGGTGCCTTGGCAAAATGTCTATCCAGTCCTGGATGACAGGGGGGGGATGCTCGGTTACATCAATGTCCAAACCCTAGAAGCAAGTGATAGGAACAAAAAAGTCGGGGGGGTGATGAACAAGGAATTCGTCTACTTCAAGATGGGCGCTGGCAGGACAGAAGAACTTCTTATGAGGATATATTCGGAAGGCTTTGCATTTGCGCTAGACAAGGAGGGAAGGTTTTACGGCATACTGACCATGGATAACCTGGAGAGGGCACTTAGATTGGAAGCGCTGAAACAGGGGAAGGTCATGGGTCGATGACCTTATGGGTGGGGTCGACGTGTATGGTTACATCCCTGACGCTTGGATATCTCTCTCTAATCGCTTTCTCGACCCTCTTTGCAACATCATGCCCCCTCTTAACCGTGAAATCGCCGGGGATCATTATGTGCAGGTCCATATAGGTCTCCTCGCCGACACTGCGGGTTCTTATCTTGTGGTATCCTGTTACATGCCTCACCTTCTTCACTATGTTCCCTATCTCCTTCTCGTCGATGACTGAGGCGTCGCACAAAACGACTGTACTGCTCCTTATTATCCTAAAGCCATTATAGGCGATGAATGCTGCTATCACCACGGCTAAAATGGGATCTGCCATCGGGTAGCCCGCCTTGATGAAAACAAAACCTGCCATGACCGATATTGTAACAAAAACATCACTTTTCGTATGCATGGAATCTGCTACCAGTATCCTGCTACCGTATCTCTCCCCCTCCTTGCGCTCATAGTCTGAGACGAATACATTCACGAATAGCGTGAAAGCTAAGACCAAAAACGCAGCGAAGGTTATCTCTGGGGCGACATTCTCGATAAACCTGGAGAAAGAATTCTCCAAGAGCTCAAAGGAGACGAGCAGCAAAAAGGCGGCTATGACTATGGTGGTGAGGGTCTCGAACTTTGCATGGCCGTAGGGATGGTCCTCATCTGCGGGCTTTATTGATGCCCTCAGGCCCAGAAGCCCCACTATATTGGATGAGCTGTCCATGATTGAGTGTATCCCGTCGGCTATCATGGAGAGTGAGTTTATCAGAAGGCCGAAGGTAAGCTTGAACACCACTACCAGGACATTCAGAAAAAGGGTAACCAGGAGGACACGCCTGGTATCCCTGTAGCACTTTTCATCCATCTTCCCCGTATGCTTTCTTTGGGTCGAAGAGCTGTTTTTCCAGTATGTTCCCCTCCAAATCAGCGTAAAAGCAGGTCTTGTAGCCTTCATGGCATGCCGCGACCTTCTGGTCAACCATGAACAGTAATGCGTCCCCGTCACAATCCCTCCTGACGGACTTGAGTTTTTGTGTGTTGCCCGAAGATTCTCCCTTTCTCCACGCCCGCTGCCGGGAGGTGGAGAAATAGTGCATCTCCCCGGTCCCCAGGGTTTTCTCTAGGGCCTCTTTGTCCTGGTAAGCTGTCATGAGGACGTCCTTGTTCTTGTAGTCCTGTGCTATCGCTATCACCAGGTCTTTTCCATCGATCCTTCGCTTCCTCAGACGCGCCCACAGTTTGTCAACGTCCATAGTCCCTCGACATCAGCAGGGCGGGTTCCCCGCAGCAGGAAAGTTCATTCCCCGACGCTTTGAAACCCAGTTTCTTGAAAAATTCTTGCCCTCCAGTATTAGACACTTTCACTTTAATAATCACTCTCTTAGGCTTCTTTGGCTCTAGGAATCTCAGTGTGTGCAAGACCGTCTTTTTCCCCAGACCTGCCGACCTCTTGTCTTTCCGAACACAGATGGGGCCGAGTTCGGCCTCCTCCGGGTTCTCAAAGTTGACGCCGCAAAAGCCCATCAAAACCCCTTTGTCCTCGGCGACGAACATCTGGAATTTTGGGTGGTTTACAAATCTCTGTAGGAACAGGGGGGTCACATCTGGAAATTGGAAGAACTCAGAATTCTGGTTGCTCAGTTTGGCTACTGCGGTTGCATCGCTTTCCTTAAACCTTCTGATGTTTACCATATTCATCAAACGAACGTATCGCCAATGGGAGGGCAATCTTCTTGGAGACTGACGGCTTATACTGCCTCCTGAGGGTCTTTCTCCCGTCCTCGCCCCTTTCGATGGCCTTCATCAGGGCTCGGTAGTCGGTGAAGTTCAAGAGCTTTTCATAGCTAAAACTCCCTATGTTCCTGAAGATGAACTTATTGGCCAGCGATGTCTTCATCTGGTCGAAGAACTCGGGCTTCCACAGTTTGTCATAATTGAGCTCCTCGATTATGGCCCTAGCTGCAAAATAGCCCGAAAGGATCGCATACCTCATGCCGAAACCTGCGAATGCGTCTTGGAAACCTGCGGCCTCACCCGTGTATATCCTCCCGTTTTTCACTGCTGTCTTAGGCAGGAAAAAATTGGAAAACCCCGAAAAGGATTCCTTGTCCTCGGTTGAGAAGTAGTGGATCTTCTGGAACTCTGTTATTATGCGCTCTAGATGTTCCGAATGCTCCTTCACTGTCTTGGGCTTGGAAAAACAGACTATTGTGGCTCTGCCGTCTACGGCCGCGAAATAAGAATAGCTGCCCGGCGACAGGATATTGTCGAATAAGAACATCGCCCTATCATCCGAGTCGGTCTTAAAGTTCGCGCCAAAGGAGAACCCTACGATCTTCTTTGGGCCAGTGGATATTATGTCGACGTCCTTCTCAAAGACTCTCTTCCGGAATTCGATTTTCACACTGTGACCTCCGGCCTGCCTTGCGAGGCCTTCATCTATGCTGCCCTCGCCACCTCTCTTCACCAGATAAGCTATCGGCAAATCACTCTTCAGCTTGTATTCGTTCAGGGAGGGGGAGTAGAAGGGAAGCTCACTAAACTCATAGTATGGGAAGTTTACCTCCAAGCCTATGGATTTCAGGAACTCAAGGACATCCCCCTCAGTGGTCCAGTTCTCAAGGAACTGGAAATCGCCAAAATGCGAGCCACCCGGCCTTGATGTCTTCTCGTAGACCGTAACATTGAAACCATTTTTGGCGAGGACGACAGCTGCCGTCAAACCGCTTATACCCGCGCCTGCAATCCTGATCTCGCTGTTCATTGAAAAGAAGCCCGTGTATTTATGATGGTTTAAAAAGAAAATTGAATTGGCGAAACTTTGTAACTGTAAGAGGTCACAATGATGCCAATGGATTTTTATTTGAAAACCC
>JAFGQM010000093.1 GCA_016935655.1 Candidatus Altarchaeota archaeon
GGTTGCTGACTCAGTCTACCGGCTGCTGGAGGGGCTGGACATAGACGACGATGGGAAGGTGGACGTGAAATTCAGTCTGGACCAAATCAGTCTGGAGTTCGGCCGTGTGGGGGGCGTCAGGTCCCTGTGGGGTCCAGCACAGATAAAACTGGTGATGTGGATATGAGAATCGGAAGGGAGTTGAGGAACGGCAGAAGAGGCTACCTTTACACGATAGCAATAATAATGTTAATAACACCGCTGATATTCCTGCTGATATTCTATACGGGGATGAGCAAACCGAAAATCGATGATATCTCCGGAAAGATAAGGTGTGATGAGCTGTATTACTTCGTCGAGGACGTGAAAAACGACCTGAGCAGGGCCATGCTAATCTTCGGCAGGAGGGCGGCCATATATGCGGTCGATGATGTAGTTACAAACAATAGGACCATGTCCACTTATTCCTACGACAACTGCAGCAGTTATGTCTACCAAGGCGAAGGTTCTGAGGCTGCCCTGGTGGAGCTGGTCATATGCGGCACACTGTACGGGTCGAATGTAACGTACATGATGAACCATACGCTCCCAACATGGATAGAAAGGATAGAGGCCGATGCTGATGAGATGAACTTCGATTTGGACATCCATGTCCTCAACCTCACGATAGCCATGCGGGACGGCTTTAATTTCGCTTTGATCCCCTATATGGATATAGTAGTGGGGGACAAGGCGGGTCTTTGCTACTACGAAGAGGAAAACATCTCCACGATATCGATAACCAGTATAGAAGGACTTGAGGACCCGTTGTATCCCATACACACAAACAACAAGATCATCAAATACATATACAACTGCACGGACGACATCAGCCTAGACAACCTGGCGGGGTGCAGCACCGAGAACTGGGGCAACGGGAGCGACTCGGGGGACATAGTCCTCTACTCGAATATACAGAGTGACCCGGGGCTAGCGACTTATTGCTCGACAACGCCCAATATAAACGATATGATTCTAGTCTTTGACATAGCCTTCGGCTCATGCAATCTCTTGGAAGAAAACTGCTTTGACATAAACCACCCGGACCATCTGGCAGGAGTCGTCGAATACGCCAAGAACGACCCTGACGCAAGCTTCGTGGACAAATGCAATGTGACGATACCCTGGATATCCGCAGTCGGGAAGATAGACAATGAGACTCCCTTGGGGGTGGGCCACCAAAGGAGTCCATACTGCGAGGACGGGGATATCACCACAGGCACATGCGTGATGATAAAGAATATTCCGGAATGTCTCATACACCAGGTCATCCTAGGCTTCCACAGCGATGAGATAAACACCACATGCTATATGATCAGCAACGTCAGCCAGTACAGCACAAGCTGCCCGGGGGAGGAGTACCCTAACGGGCCATCCTTTTTCGACCGGCTTGACGGCAGGCTGAACCTGTCAAATAAGTATGAAGCGCAGTCATCCAGATTCTTCCAGAACCCTTATATAGGACTCGAGACCCTCGTAAGCCCGTATGAACTGGACGAGCGCGGGATAAGCGTGAATGAAGAATCGACTTGGATAGACTATCTGTATTGGTCCAACAAAACAGGTTGCACTGTCATGGGTATATGCCAGGTGGGGGATTACAAATTCAAGCTAGACTGCGAGCATGCATACAGGTACCGCCTAGACACCGATTGCGTCAATGCGTCCAGCGAGTCCCCGGTATCCACGATACTCTACCCCACCAACGACTCGGTCTTCAACTGCAGCGCTTTGAGCATAGAAGGCACTGCAGACGACTGTGACGGGGACGTGGTGAAGGTGGAGGTTTGGTTTGGGGAAGGCTGGTACAACACCACATGGGACGGGTCGTTTTGGAACTATACGTGGACGCCGAACGAGACAAACAAATACGTTCTTAATTCCAAGGCCACTGATGATGAGGGCGTTGTGGAGGTCATAGGCGAGGGCAAAGTCATATTCGCGATAAACTGTACCGGGGGGGACAACACGCCTCCGACAATACCCTCCTTGCTTAACCCACCCAATGGCGCCACCGGAGTGAGCAAGAACCCGACCTTCGCCTGGAACGCGGCCTCTGACGCTAACGGGATCTACAGGTACAGGATACAAGTGGACGACACTAGTTCCGCCTTTACCAACATTGTAAGTGACGCCTACAGCTGGGATATACTTTACTACCAAGCAAAGGCACTCCAGAACAACAGGTGGCACTGGTGGAGGGTGAAGGCGCAGGACAACGCGGGCAACTGGGGCGACTGGAGCACTGTTTGGACTTTTAAGACGTAGACGTATAGATTATCAAACATAAGGATATGGCAGAAAAGGTTTCAACCGGAGTCGCGAAGCTCGACCAGATGCTGGACGGAGGGTTCATGCAGGGCTCTATAATACTGGCAATAGGCGAGCCCGGGACCGGCAAGACAACTTTGCTGAGGAATTTCCTTTATCAAGGGGTCACAAATGGAGAGGACTGCATCTATTTTGTCACTAACAGAAGCCTGGACCATATCCTGGGGAACATGGAGAAGTTCGGCTGGAACGTGAAGGACAAGGAAAACATCAGGTTCATATTGTATGATGGCGTCGTCAACGAAAGGACCAAGTCTTTCGTAGGGAATTTTGAGGATCTGATAGACATAACTTATAATTGCGAAAAGCTCATCGGGACATTCACCAAAAAAAAGACGAGGATGATAGTGGATGAGCTTTCCTATCTCTTCCTGATGAACAACAGGGAGGTCGTATTCAAGTTCTTACACCGCATAAGCCAAATCTTAAGGAAGAACAATATCTCCTGTCTGATAGAAGTCCAAAAAGGCATGCTAGACCCGAGTATCGTAACCGCGCTCGAATCGATGACAGACGGCACAATAGAGCTGAAGAGGGAGAACAATAGGAGGGACTTAAGGATATCTCGATTGGAGGAAAAATCAGTGAAAGCGGACTGGATAAGTTTTGACATCGAAGCCGGGGTCGGCATAGACATGGACGCGGAGAGGACCCTTGACGAATGGGAAAAGATACTAATGGAAAGGGACGAGCAGGAGGACGTTACAAGGATAAAGAGCCTACTGAAAGATGTCCGAAGCGGCTCCCTAAGCAGGTCGGATGTGAAGGACAGCGGGATATTCAAAAAGCTGAAGCGCAAATAATAAAACAAGTATTTTTATTGTCAGTTGCATTAAAGGTATAAAAATGCCAAAGACATTAAAGGAACTCAAGGAATACCTGAAGAAGCTGCCAAAGGATTTCATAGTCCTGGTGAATGTGAAGGCTGAGAACTATTTGAAGACCAATATGGAGATATTGAAGCTTCTATGCAATGACGAGGGCTTGCCGGGCGTTTACATAACTGTCAACAAACCTTACCAGACCATGGTAAGGATGCTTGATGACCACAAGGTGAAAACAGATAAGCTGTTCTTCATAGACTGCATAACTAAGACAGCCGGGGGGCAGACCGACCCCGACAACAAGAGGGTTTTGTATATGGACTCGCCACAAAACCTCACGGGCCTCGGTGTTGCACTTGGGGAAGCGGTCAGGGCCATAGACGGAAACAACAAATTCCTGTTTTTGGACTCGTTGTCCACTTTGCAGCTGTACCACAATGTCGGCACGGTGGCTAAATTCAGCCACTTCCTCACTGGCAGGATGAGGATGTGGGCCCTCCGAGGGATCTTAATCTCGATGGAGAAGGAGGCTGACCCGACGCTGACCACCCAGCTGGCGCAGTTTTGCGATAACGTCGTGACATTAGAAGATGAGTGACACAATTTTTATCCTGGTGTTTTATCTTATATCGGGAATGGGCTTCATATCCGTCGTCTGGCTCAGAAAAGGCCTCAGGAGCATAAGCGACAATTTAATCAGGAGAATGTTTACATACCTGGTCTTGCTGACCTTCGTTTGTTTCATCTATGCGACATGGAAGTTCATATTATTGCAAAACATGAGCTCAGAGGCTTTGATTATCACGTTCACTGACGCAATAATCATAACCTCGCTGTTCGCTTTAATATCCGGTGCCGCACTTTGTGCTAAACAGATCGGAGAATTGTACGGATTCAAAGTTGGAGAGGTAAGAAAATGAAGACTGGCTCTAAGAAAAAGGCAAAGGAGCAAAAGATCCCAAGAAGTGTGTACAAGACCGAGTACCTGCCGACTAGGGTCTCCACGTTCGATAAGATGATAGACGCCGGGGGCCTCGAAAGAGGCAGCACGCTCCTTTTGGCGGGGGGGTGTGGTAGTGGGAAGTCTATATTCGCTATGCAGTGTGCATATAATGCTGCGTTGAACGGGGAGCGGGTCGTCCACTTCACCTTTGACGAAAAGCCCGAGAATGTCAAGAGGCATATGTACAACAATTTCGGCTGGGACCTCGAGAGTCTGGAGGAGAAGGGCTTGTTCTCCATGCAGAAGGTCGACCCCTATGACATAGCCCGTTCCATAGAGGCCATAATAAAGGAGAAGAGCATAGAGGACGTGATAGAGAGCATAAGGAGCGTGAAGATGGACATAAAAGAGGTCACCATGCCCTTCCACCCTGACAGGGTCATAGTAGATTCCCTATCTGCGCTCTCGGTGGCGTTCTCAGACAAGTTGAAATACAGAGCTTACCTTAAGGTCCTCTTCGAGTCCCTGAGGACCTACAACTCCGTGAATTTCGTGGTTACGGAGGCGGAGCAGGAGCCAAAGGTCTACAGCAGGAGCGGTGTCGAGGAGTTTCTCGTTGATGGTGTCGTGGTCTTCTACAACATAAGGATGGAGTCCATCAGGACCAGGGCCCTAGAGATCCTAAAATTAAGATTCTCTGACCATATGAAAAAGTTGGTCCCGTTTAAGATCACCAAGGACGGGATTGTGATATACCTGGAGGAACAGGTCTTTTAAGATGGGCGACGACGTATCCACGACCATGGACCAGCTGGTAGAGCTCCTCGAGAAAAGCAGCATGGTCAAGATAAGCGATGCTGCAAAGGAGCTCGAGGTCGATAAGGACAGGATAGAGAGCTGGGCCAGGATGCTGGAAAAGGCCGAAGCAGTTGAGATACATTATTCCGTGATAGGCGGCGCTGTGCTCAAGAGGGGTCCCAAATTCGACTCCATAATAAGAAAGAAAAAGATTGAAGCACAGGAGAAAGCCCTGGATGAGATCAAACCCAGCGAACCCATGGAAGCTACAAAGGCCCCCGAAGAGGAGAAAGTGGAAAGGATTGAGATTCCAAAACAGCTCGAGGGTGACCAGAAGTACCTGCTTATAAGAAAAAAGATCGAGGATGAGGAGAGGATCATTGACATGGATATAAAACACCTCCAGGAGGAGGAGGCCAAGGTCATAGATTATATGAGGACGCTTGTAGAAGAGGGCAAAAAACTGACGGACTACATAGAAACCCTCAGAGAGATGTTGACTGAGATAGAAAAACAGCGTAAGTCCTCGCAAAAGAGTGAGGGGGGGTCCGCCAAGCAGAAAGGGTGAGGGTAGATGACAGTGAAAGAGAGAGTAAAGGAGGCATACGAGCTACACGCGGATAAGATCCCGTTTAAGGTATCCATAGAGGATACCGGGGACTATGTCCTGCATTACAATATACTCCTGCCGGACATAAGTGGGACGACCAGGGTAGTCCTGGACAATGTCAAGACAAAACTGGTTGAGGACATAGAGTTAGAGACAAGGGAGATATTGGACTCCCGCCTGTTCGCTGATCTAAAAGAAAGGTTTAGGAAGGACGCCGAGAATGGATTAGGGATCGAGCTGCCCAACATCAAGGATGAGACAAAGCAGCTGCTCTCTTCCATGATTGTGAATGAGATGATAGGCCTAGGCGAGCTGGAGCTTTTTTTGGCCGATGACAATCTTGAAGAGATAGTGGTAAACAGTGCAAGAGAACCGGTCTGGGTTTATAATAAAAAGTACGGGTGGCTAAAATCAAGCATAGTCCTGCCTAGTGAGGAGAGCATACAAAACCTCTCGGCAAGAGTCGCAAGACAGGTCAGCAGGGAGATAACCTCTGCAGAGCCGCTCCTAGATGCGCATCTGATAAGCGGGGATAGGGTCAATGCCACTTTGTTCCCGATTTCTACGGCTGGGAACACCATAACAATCAGGCGTTTCAGCCGTATCCCATGGACCATCATACACCTGATGGACCCGAAGATAAAAACGGCCCAGATAGACGTCGCCGCCTTCCTCTGGCTCGCCATGGAGTTCGAACTCAGCATGTTGGTAGCCGGTGGTACTGCCTCAGGAAAGACCACAATGCTAAACGCATTAATGCCCTTTATCCCCCCCAACCACAGGGTCATATCAATAGAGGATACGAGAGAGCTTAATCTGCCGAGCTTCCTGCACTGGGTGCCGCTCAGCACAAGGCCTCCCAATCCGAGAGGGGAGGGTGGGGTGAGCATGCTAGACCTGATGGAAAACTCCCTTAGGATGAGGCCAGACAGGGTAGTGGTGGGTGAGGTCAGGAAAAAGAAGGAGGCAGAGGTCATCTTCGAAGCCATGCACACCGGCCACTCGGTATATGGGACTTTCCACGCAGAGAGGGCATACCAAGTCGTGAAGAGGCTTACGAACCCTCCGATGGACATACCCAAGACAGTGTTGGAGTCGCTGCATTTGGTATTGGTCCAGTATAGGAACCGTAGGACCGGGAAAAGGAGGACTTTTGAGGTCGCTGAGATAATGATGAGTGAGGGGCAAGACCCTAAGATAAACATCCTTTACCAATGGGACGCTAAAACCGACAGCGTCAAGGGAGTCAACAAAAGCGCGCGGGTTATAGATGAAGTGTCGATGCACACTGGCTACACGGAGGGGGAGATAGGTGATGACCTACAGGACAAGGTCAATATCCTGCAGTGGATGCTCGATAAGGGGATAAAGGATGTAGAGTCCGTGGGTAGGGTCGTATCGGAATATTATCGCGACAAGGACAAGATCCTGAAGATAGTAAAGGAGGGAGGAGGCTATGACAAGATATAATGTTTATCTAACCTTAAACGTTAAAATATCAAAAAATGGAACAAACTGATAGAGTACCTACCGGAATTCCAGGGCTTGACGAGGTTCTAGAGGGCGGGATACCTCGTGGGGCGTCTGTTTTGGTAACCGGGACGCCTGGTACGGCCAAAACCATATTTTCGCTACATTTCATAGCCAATGGCGCTATGAAGTACAAGGAGAAGGGCATATTTATAACAATGGAGCAGGATCTGAAAGACGTGCAAGAGCAGTTCCTGCAATTCGGTGTCGACCTCCAGAAGTTACAGGATGATGGTCTAATCTGGATTATATCCCCTGAGATAAGGATCGAGGAGGGGGAGGACTTCCTACATGAGATAACAAGGGATGCATTCTTGAGCAAACTGGCCAAGTTCGAACCGCAGAGGTTTGTGATAGACTCGTTCAATGTCATCCTCCAGTTCAGCACTAGTTATGGCGGCGACAGAAGGGGAATAGAAAGGATCTTCCATACATTGAAAAGGAAGTTGAACGTTACGACCATCTACACTGACGAGAGGGACATGAGCGGCATGAATGTGAAGTATGGGATGCAGGACTTCGTAGCTGACGGGATAATCTACTTGCAGCTCATACAGAAGCAGAATGTCTTCAACAGGGGCCTGACAGTCCTTAAGATGAGAAAAACCGATCATGGGAAGGGCATTTATCCCTTCAAGATCGAAAAGGACGGAATCCACCTTTATCCAGATCAACAAATCTTCTAAGATGGTAGAACCCGTAAAAAGATTCAAGACCGGGATCCCAGGATTAGACGACCTGATAGAGGGCGGTTTCCCAGAGGGCAGTTCGATACTGATAAGTGGGACGCCGGGTACTGGGAAGACTACGCTCGGTATACAATTCATCTACAATGGAGCGAAGGAATACAATGATAACGGCCTGATAATAACGGTTGAGGAAAACAAGGACCAGATTATCAGAAACATGGGCAGGTATGGTTTTGACCTGGAAAAGATGGTTGATGCCGACAAGATAACAATCGTGGAAGAGCCGGTCCTATTTGAGAGGATAGTCACCCATGAGACCATCGAGGAGATAATCAAAAAGAAGAACATAAAAAGGGTTGTTTTTGATTCGCTGACCCTATTCAAGCACGTCTACCCGGACGAGGAAAAACGCAGACGGGAGATACTGAGATTCATCGAGACGTTCAGGAATATGAAATGCACATGTCTCTTCACAATGGAGAGGCCGTCCTCGGGGTTGGACCACTACTTCCCTGAAGAGTTCTTCATGGATGGCCTCATAATAATGGGTCAGCTTATCATGTCCAAAAAAACCAAGACCACGAGGATTCTGGGCGTGATAAAACTCAGGGGGACGAAACACCCCAATCACTTTTATCCGATGAGGTTTGATGACAAAGGGGTAGTAATCTATTCAGAGGAGGAGATATTCGAGGTCTAAGAGATGGCATCAACGTTTGAATCTGAAAAACTGAAGACTACGTCCAAGCCTTTCATAGGGATAGCCCAAAAGCTGGAGAGGGTAGTGCCCGGGTTGGAATGGGACCTAGAAAAAGCGGGCATACACGTCGACCCCTTGACGTATATATCAATCACTGTGTATTTGGCGTTTTCTGTTGGTATGGCCACCTTTGCCGGGATTCTATTGCCGGCTTATATGGTCGACAAGCTGGACATCGGGATGCCAATGGCTTTGGGAGCTGCTATTGGGCTTTCAGTATTCATGCTCTTCTATATGCTGCTCATGCCCAAGGTCAAAATAAGGAAGAGGGCCGGGTCCATAGAAAAGAACCTCGGCTACGCGCTCAAGGACCTGGAGATACAGACTGGTGCGGGGATACCGGTATTCGATGCTATGGTCCATGTCGCAAACGGGGGGTATGGGGAGTGCTCAGAGGAGTTCAAACAGGTCATCAAAAAGGTGGAGAGCGGTAGGTCTGTTGTGAGATCGCTCGATGAGGTGGGTATGCAGACCGCTTCGCCATTCTTGAGGAGAATCATATGGCAGATAGTGAACAGCATGTATGCGGGCTCGGATGTCAGCATAGCCCTCAAGGCGATAAGCTCGGACCTGACAAGGGAGAAGGAAACAAGGATTAAGGCCTACGGCCAAGAGATGAACCTTTGGAGCCTCATGTACATGCTGATGGTTATAGTCCTGCCCTCGCAAGGCATTACTTTGCTAATAATACTGTCGACATTGATAGACATATTCGGGAAGATAGACAAGAACCTGGTCTTTGGCGGGATTGTGGTATTCATGTTCTTCTTCCAATTCATGCTTGTAGGTTTCATAAAGAACAAGAGGCCTGTAGTATGAGCCTGTTCGGAAAAGACAAAGGAACTGAGGAGAAGGGAAAGAGGGGGGCAGAGTTAGCCACCTCCAGTGTCCAAAACCAGCTATTGGCTGATCTCCTGGAAACAAAAGCCGGCAGGTTCGGCGATCCTGAGGAGAAATTAAGAAGAGATATCTGCAAGAGGCTAAAGGTCGGTGAGGAAGAGGCCTTTAAGACGGTAAACCTCATGGCCTATACAAAATTCAAGGACATACGGGGGGAACTGGAGAAGATTAGGGCTAACAGGGAGGCCCCGTCCAAGGAAAAGGTTGTTGAAGAGAAGCCTGAGGAAGCTCCAAGACAGACAAGGCAGGTGGTGGAGAAGAAGGAAGAAGGACCAATTGTGGAGGTGAAGGGGGAAATCCCAGTTTCAGAGATGCCCGTACAGCCCAGCACCGGGCAGCTTATGGCCGATTTGGTCGAGTTAAAAAAAGGCAGGTTCGGTGACGCGGAGAAAAAGCTCAGGAAGGATATAGCCAGCAAACTCAAGATTCCCGGGGATAGGGCTTTAGAGCCCATCTCGTTAGTGGCATACTCAAAGTTGCCTGGTGTGAGGAAAGAGCTGGAAAAACTGCGGGACCAGAGAAAAAAGGCCGAAGCGAAGCAAGTCAAGGAGCAAAAGAAGGTGGAGGCCAAAACAGAGGTTGTGAAAAAGGCTGAAGCGAAGCGGATTGAAAAACCGGGGGCAAAGGAGCTTATTGCAAAAACCGTCGAAACTTCGGATGTGCAGGAAAGGGCTCAGAGGGTGGCGGAGATAATGGAGGAGCAAAAGCGGCTTGATGAGGAGCAACGAAGGAGGAAATTGAAGAAGAAAAAACGCAGGAATGTACTCGCGCTTCCCTTCGTCTATATAGGGAAGGCACTCTCATTTGTAATATCCAAGATAATACACGTTGTGTTCATCCTGTTCATAACGATAGCCAGCATCCCGATAACCATCGGCAAGATTATAGCCAGATTCTTCGGCGGCTTGATGCAAGGCGCCTACAGAAGGGTGGGTAGATTCTCCCCCTTTGGTTGGAGGAAAAAGATCAACGAGCTGGTCATCTATAGCGGCATCACGAAGACGCAGGAGGAGATCACCGGCCTGACCATAGTGGATGGTGGCATACTGGCGGTCTTGGTAGCAGCCGGAGGTTACTTCCTCCTTAATTTAGACATCTATATGGCGGCTATCGCAGGAGCGGCAACCTTTGGTGCCGCATGGATCGTAGTGTACTCGGTCCTGAATCTATTGGCAGACAAAAGGACTGATGAAGTGGAGTCCACCCTGCCAGATGTGCTGCAGATAATAAGCGCGAACATATCCGCGGGTATGACGCCATATAACGCCCTTTGGGTTTCGGCAAGGAAAGAGTTTGGCTCACTTGCTGAAGAGATAAAGATTGCGCAAAAAGAGACCCTTGGCGGCAAATCCTTTACGGACTCACTGACTGACATGGCAAACAGAGTCAGGTCAAACATCCTCCAAAGGACCATCCGTCTCATAATACAGGGCATGAAGGCCGGCGGTGAACTGCCCAATATACTGCAGGGCATAGGGACCGACATCAGGCAGATGAGGCTCCTGCAAAAGGAGATGGCTGCAAACACTATGTCATATACCCTGTTCATACTGTTCGGGATGATTCTCGGAGCTCCTTTATTGTTCTCAGTGTCCATACAGTTCGTGGACATCATGAACAAATTCCAGCCCGAGGACATAGATCCGCAGGCTATGGCAGCCGCGACTGGTGGTGGCGGGGGCATGGGGGGCTCCTCTGGAATCAATATGATGGCAATGGGTTCCAGCTGCCCGAAAGACTTTGATAGCGACGGCATACCCGACAAGGCTGAAAAGGCCATGGGTTTGAACCCAAAAAATGAAAGCGATGCATCCTTGGTTGACCCGAACAGCCCAACTGGGCAGACCTACCTGCAGGCATATAAGGAAAACAATGTCGAGGAGGTTTCGGCTTCGTGTATAACTGCAGATTATCTAAGGTTTTTTGGGATAATGGCTTTACTCAGCATAGCGTTCTTCGGGTCAATACTGATAGGCCTTATAAGGGAGGGCAGGCAAAGCGCTGGTATGAAATATGCGCCACTTCTGATACCCGCAACATTAGGTATGTTTGTTGTTATGAACTTCGGACTGAGCTTCTTCTTCAAGGCCATGTTTGCCGCGTAAAAAAGATTTTAATTAGCCAAGTTCTTAAAGAACAGGAAAATTTGGGGTTGGAAAATGACTTGTATGATACTTGTTGGGGGCCATTATGGCGACGAGGGTAAGGGCAAGGTAGTGTCTTACCTATGCGAACAGGATAAACACTCAATAATCGCTAGGGGTGGTGTGGGGCCCAATGCGGGGCACTCTGTGGTTGTCGATGGGAAAAAATATGGGATTAGGATGATCCCTTCCGGCTTTGTCCAAAAGAACGCCAGGGTCCTCATAGGGGCCGGTGTTTTGGTAAACCCTGACGTCTTAATGGACGAGATAAAGCTGCTTGAGGGTTACAACATGGAAAATCGGTTGGGAGTGGACATCAGATGCGGGATTATAACCAAGGAGCATATCGAGGCGGATAAAAAGAGCGAGTATCTGACAAAAACGATAAAGACCACCCAGACCGGATGTGGGCCGGCCAATGTGGAGAGGGCCAAGAGGGTAATCGGGCTTGCCAAGGATGAGCCAAAGCTTAAGGAGTATCTGACTGATGTATCCGAGGAGGTCAACAACGCCCTGGATGATGGCGAGAATGTTTTATTGGAGGGGACCCAAGGCTTCGGGTTATCTTTATTCTATGGCAGTTATCCATACGTGACATCCAAGGATACCTCAGCTTCTGCCGTAGCTATGGACGTGGGTGTAGGGCCAACAAGGGTTGACGATGTGATAGTGGTCTTCAAGGCGTATACCTCAAGGGTCGGCGGAGGGCCTTTCCCTACACAAATCTCACAGGAAGAGGCAGAGCGATTGGGGATAGTAGAGTACGGGACAGTGACTGGCAGAAGGAGGGGCATCGGGACGTTTGACTTTGAATTGGGTAAAAAAGCTGTGAGGATAAACAGTGCTACACAGGTTGCCGTAAACTGCATTGACAAGATGTTCCCCGACGCCAAAGGCGCTAAGAGCTGGGGGGATCTGCCAAAAGCTGCAAAAGAGCATATCGAGAAGATTGAAAAGGTGGTGGGGGCCCCCGTGACACTTATAGGCGTAGGACCCGAGGTACGCGAGATGATAGACCTTAGAAGCGAGAAACTATAGGCTACCCATGTTTTCTGGGTTCTGGCATTGCGCCACTACTCATACCCAACCTGCTTTTTTTAAGTTTCTGTATATACGCCCTCATCGACTCGGTCTCTACCATTTTGGATTGCATAAAGCTTGCAGATTCCTCAAAACTCTTCAGTAAATTTTCTTCTTGAGACAAATCCACCAGTATAGCTGAATGGGCTATCCTGAGGCATGCCCCTTAAATTCCGTTGCATGATGTGGCTTCTTCTTACCTTCTTCTCCAGGTAGACCTTCATTGCAGGAGTTATGACCATATGGCCCCCGTTATTTAATTCAAGATTTTTGCAAATTGCAAAGTCTTTGAAGTTGGGGTATATTGAAGGGGGGGGTATAAAAATAGGTATGGTGATTTAGTATACACCTAGTTATTATAGCCCTTGTTAAGGTCCTGACGTGGGACTTTTTTTAAACAAAGAATCAAATAAGTGACACAGCAAATGCCGACAACATATACTCCAGAGCTTCTAAACGACTTCCAGAGGTCATATGGGTTCCTTGGGGAACTCTTGAGCATTTACTCGCAGGACATAGCATCTAGGATAGTGAGCATTCTAAGAAACCAGAAGAAGGGTTTGACTGCTGGGGAGATCAGGGAAAAATTGGGGGGCAGTATAAAGGGATTTGTAATCAGCAGGGTCCTCGGATATCTGAAGGGAAGGGGCATAGTGAAAACCGTGGGCAGTAGCTATGTAATAAAAAACGACTCGCTGTTTAGGATGCTCCTCGAGATAAAGATGGATACCGGGGTGGGTCTAAAGGAGAGAGAGGAGCATTTCATAGTGGGTTGGAACGCGGAGGCTTTCAATAAACTATTTTTTGATCAGATCAACAATGTTCTAGTACACATGTTATTGAACCAGAGCAGATCATTCAATGGAATACTCAAGGACTACAGCAATAACCATGGTTACATAGCCCCTAACACATTGAGATACCACCTAACCAACAAAAGAGTCAGTTTACATGGCGTAGACACCCCTGTATTCGTGATGAAAGACAACAAGTACTATCTTACAGCAGAAATCAAGCATGTTCATGCGTTATTTGAAAAGTTCATGATGAGTTATGAGCGGGATATCGAAGCGAAAATAAAAAAACTTTGGGATGCCAAGCTAGGGAAGCTGGCAGAGGATGCCGACGTCATTAGCCCGACGGACGGGATACAAAAGGTTATACAGGTCCTAGGTTCTTCAAGGTTCATCCTGGTCTTGGGTGAAAAACAGAAGGGATTGATAACTATGGGGAGTTTTATGAATCGAATCGGCAATATCTTTAAGGAGGGGGCTGATTTCTCATCATTGAGGGCAAGGGACCTAATGAGGGTCGTTGATTATGAGAATGTATTCTCAAAAGATCTGAGACTGTGGGATATCTTCGAAGCGAAAAAGATGTTTGATCATGTGCATTACATCGTCGATATGGAAGGCGGTTCATACAAGGTACTGGACCTATACCGCCTAGTCGAGGAGTTGCCAAACATTTAAATCCACACTATTCAAAATTATACAGACGGAATGGAACCTAGGTATAAACTGGTTTGCTTTGACGTGAATGTTGTTCTAACGCAAAGCCATACCATAGTGGATTTGGCAGACTATGTCGACAAACGGAAGGAGGTGGAGAATTATATCAGGCAGCACACGACAGGCCAGATGAACCTCTCGAATGCCCTGATGGAAGCATGTAAGCTATTGGAGGGCATAAGCAAAAGTGAGGTGGAAGAATATTCTTGGAGCCTCCCGCTCACAAAGGGCATAAACAGCATGACGAAGTCCCTTGTTGACAATGGCGTGGCACTGGCCATGATAACCACAGGCTTCATAACTACCATGAATATAATCAACCAGAGGGTGGACAACGCCTTCAAATACATAATCTGCAACGAGCTGGTGTTCGACGAGAGAGGCAAGGCTACCGGAGGGGTCAGGTTCTCTGTCATGGAGAACGAATCCAAGGCAGACCGATTGAGGGAGCTGACTAGGAAGGAGGGCTTGCACCTGCACCAGTCTGCGGCGGTTGGCGACAGTGCAGGTGACATAAACATGCTCGATGCCGCTGGCTTAGGTATTGCCTTCAACCCGAACAAGGTGTTAGTAGACTATGCGACCAAGAACAATATGGTCGTCATAAAAGAGATGGATTTGAGAAAAATAGTCCCCTATGTGTTGGGGCATAAGTGAGGTTTATGCCATTAAAGCTTCGGTTTTCTTAGGGACGTATATCATTGCCAATTCATACAACACATTCCGTACCGTCCGGCCTTCTTTGATTTTCAAACTGGAGGTCAGATAAACCACCCTCACGTTCCTCATTTCTACAAAATCCGCATTCGATTCGAGCCTCCCATACGGAGCTTTTTTACCTATCCCTTCCACTTTATCAGGTTGTAGTTTTTTTCGCTCATTCTTCTCATAAGGTAGGCTCTCATCGCAGGTGTTAGAACCATTTTGACGAGACCTTCCTTAAGACTACAACGGGGCATATAAAAAGCGGTATCGTGGAGTATAATGATGGTGTTATCCCATGGCGGGTAATGCAGAACCCCGATAGTATGGGGTATACTAATAGTTTTTATACTGGTATTATCAAATATACTGGGGAAATGGCTGAACCTAATACGGGCAAGATTTCTAGATGGTTGGACGTAACTCCGCAACAGTTTGATATACTGGAGACCATATTCCGTTTACAGAAACAAGGCGCCAAAGCCACACCAAAGAGCATAGTTGAAGAAGACGCCAAGGTCAGGGAAGGCCCAAAGATACAGAAGTCAAACCTCTTCACACAACTTAAGATATTGCGGAACAGGGGCTTCATAAGAAGGGAGGAAAAGGCGTCCTATGCCTTAGACATCCGGGGGGTCAAAAAGAAGCTCGGTAAGGCAAGCAAAAGGCTCGATGAGGAGATGCGGGAATTTCGGGTGGCCTACGCCCAGACCGAAGAGTACTTCAAGGATCTCACTTCCGACCAGAACAGGATAACCGTCGAATTCTGTGAATATGACCAGATGTATGAAAGGACTGCAGATATCCTCAAGAATGCAGAGGAATGCTTCCTGACCGGCGTCTTCCCGAGAATATTATACCCAAATTCCCCCTGCCTGATGCAGACGCCTGGCGTCAGGAGATATGCTGAGACTCTATGGGACCTGTGCATCAGAAGGAAAACGCTCCGTGTGTCTTACCTGACAAGGATGGACGTGGAGTACCTTTTCAAACGGCTATATGAGACCTACAACAACCCAAAGCTCGCCTATGAAGAGGCAAAGATTATTCTGAACAACTTTGAAGCGATTATGGACTCGGAAAGCAAACTGCTCGTATGCTTTGTTGATTCCCCGTACGGGGTTGATATGATAATACCGCAGGATGCGGGCGCTGACGAGTTCTTCCTCATGATAAGGGACAAGAGCGACAGGGGTATAGGCGCAGTTTACATAAGGTCCTCCGACTTGGCCAAAAGATTCAAGCACATATTCGCAGAGGAGTGCAAAAAGTCCATAAAGATGAGGGGTCCGGAGGGAAAAAAGGTCCTGGATATGCTTAGGGGGAGGCTGGAGAAGGTTTACGGCAGTTACGCGAAAGCCCCTAAAGTCGCTGCCCAGTGATTCTCGCATATAAGTCTGCGTATAGCTTGCTCGTTCGTTCTACCATCTCTTTGGGCAAGGCGGGTATCGCCGGGTCGGGTAAGCTCTCTGCGCGCGTCTTGTCGAGTAACTGCTTGTATGAGAAGGAATCGCTGCAGATCGGACACTTGAACTTGACATCGTTCTCATAATATTTCCTGACAAACTCCTTTGAAAATTCTATTATGTTGCCTTTTTCATATTCCTTTGCGTCCCAAAATCTGTCCTCGTCTGCTGTCCCAAAGGTGTCGATGACCATGACGTTCCTGCCCTCGTCCATGGCGAACTCCTTTTTCCCGTCCACATGAATCAGCCCTCTCTTCCCGACCTCTTTCTGCATCATCTCATCGATCTTGATGCACGACTCTTTGATTTCGGCGAGTTCTTCGTGTGTAAGGCCTGAGATTTTCAAAGCCTCGTCGATGTTTAGCTTCCTGTCTACTTTCTCGAACTTGGTGGTCTGCTCGAAATAAGGCTCCGGGAGTCTTTCCCCGTATCTGGGCATGTGGTCAAGGCCGAAATCACTTGGCTTCTTCTTGCCGCTCTTCAGGGCCTGGTAAAAAGAACCTGCACAGTACCAGCGCAGGATTACCTCAAGCGGGATCTGGTAATTCACGGTCTTATTAGTGAGTTTTGCATAATCGTGGATCACCCCCGCCCTCCTGACTAGCATCTGGTTAGGCTTCGGCATCTCCAGGTAGTGGGTCTTTATCCCCAGCTTCTCGACCTTCTCGAACCAGAATGCGCTCTCCCTGCATAAGGTCTCGCCCTTGCGTGGGATTTCAGAAGGGATTATCTGGTCGAAAACAGAGATCCTGTCCGAAAAAACGAAGAGAAGTTTGTCTTTGCCCGCATCGTAGACATCCTTAACCTTGCCTTGATTTATTAATTTCATGTTGTAATGTTTCCAACACACATTAAAAAAACATGAAGTTATGGTAGAGAAGGTCAAACTGAGTGGATATTTTCAAGACGAGAATATTATTGCAAAAGAGGACATATACCCCACAAAGCCGTCGCCAAACGGCTTGATAAAGCTAAAGGAAAAGCTTGGCCTAAAAGACTATCAGATGCTGTATGTCGGGGACGGACTGGACGACTATCTGGCCGCCAAGGGGGCCAACGTCTTCTTTGCCATGATAACGCAGGGCCTAGTAAGGGATATAGACACTATTAGGAGGATGAAGCAGGATTTTGACTTCGGCGGGGCTTATGTCACCCGAACCGGTGCCAGGATACCCAAATTCTTCGTTGCCTTCAACTTTAACGAATTGTCATGGTGGTTTAAGGAGTTCAAGTTCTTTGAAAGAGGCATAAAAGCCGTCTGTTTTGATCTGGGGGACACCATAATAGTCGGGGGTAGAGAAGAGGCATACAACCTGACTGACAAGAACTGGCCGACATGGGCCGTGGACACCTTGATGGAGGAAAAGAAGGCTGAGAAGAGGGTAAGGGACGCCGTCATGAAGATGCGGGTGGGGGAAAGATGGAGGGCATTCGGCGAGTTCCCTGGCATGAACTCGTCGGAAGCAAGAGTCGCATCGCTTTTTCTTTTAGAGATATTGGAACTTAAGGAGAAGGATCTTATCAGCGTGCTCTACTCGGAGATAGACAAGGATATGATAAAGGTTGCTGAAGAGCTATCCAAAAGAGCAAACATCGTCCTGAACACCAGCAGTATAACCGACGATATGAAGGTGAAGGACGTCGCAAACCTTTTTCTGGCAGAGCAGTATTCCCTCTTCATCGGGGGGGGCCTCTATAGGCTTCTGGAAGAGAAAAGGTGGAGTTTGGAGGAGGTAGCCCTGATAATACTGTCCTCATTCCACTGGATTGACGAGTACAGGAAAAACGAGGTAGAAGCCTACAGGAAACACTGCAAGATACCGAAGGGCCTAAAGGAGTTCTTGGACCTTTTGGACATAAGGAGAAAAAAAATCTGTATCTTCACTTCCAAAAGCAGGGGGATCGTAGACGCGGTATTGGGCTATGAAAAAGAAATAACCAATGATTAGGCTTGCTTTTATTGGGCTTTATATAAATATTAGCAAATTTGGCTGGATAAAATGATCAAAGGCTTAGTCGCTGTGTTGTGCCTGATCTTATTGGGCCCTCAGGTCTTATCGCAAGAGGAGGGGATAGGCTTAGGGGGGGGTTTTGTCACCAAAGCCGTTTTTGACTTGGATTCCGCAGGGAATGCCGAGATGGAGATAAACGAGCCGCTCCTCGAGGACTTTGATTATGTAGACGTCAGGATAAGTGCAGATAAAAACAATATACTGAAAATCGTTGGTTCCCTTGTTGACAGCGAGTTGGTTCTGGAGCCGGATTTCACTATCTCGATGAGCGGGGATGAAGATTCCGGCCAGATGACCTTTGAAATTGACGGCGGTGGGTACTCCAATCCTTCTTTGGATTCGGGGAATTTTGAGCTTGATATGAAATTCTCTGACTTAGCAGGGGTATTGGATATAGAAGTTTCCGGGTACTTGGACAGGGAGGTGCTTGAAAAGGAGATGTTGGTTGATGTCGACCAGCTGGCAAGCGAGTCGGACATGCTGAGAATAACCTTAGAGGAGATGTTGAATCTGGCACTATCTGGGATTAGCGCCCCGTCGCCTACCTTTACGATAACGCAATTGGACATACAAGCTGGTGTTGTGGTCGACTTCAGCGCCAAAATGCAGATTCAAAACTGGAGGGAGATGTACAGCCAGCTCCTGTCTGGTTCTTATCAGGAAGCGGGGGAGGAATTGAGTTTCTTATACTGCCTTGGGCTCTCACCAGAAAGCATATCCCAGAGCATAATGGAATCCCAGCTAGGCGTGATGGATATGAGGATCCAGGGTCTACCGGACAAGATTGTTGTAGGGATGAGCATGAGTGGCTCTAATTTTCTTGGCGGGGGTTCTCTATCAATAAAAGACATGGATTTCAGTGCTATGAAAGCCGGGGACAGGATTGACCTAAGTGGACAGGCCGAGGTGGAAGACTTGCGAACACTTGTATCGTGCCTTTTGGAAACATATCTTGAGGGTGACTACACCGTTGAGGACCTGAGCTTAGTGCTGTCAAAGGAGCCCGAGTCTATGGGGACCACAAGGTTGGAGGGGAACATCAACGGGTTCGCCAAAAAGTCTGGGCAGAAATGGATAGTCTCAGTGTCCCGGGACATGGCAGAGAGTACTGAGGTCACAGTCAACATACCTGGGGGGATGAAGATTTCCTCCGCGGTTGGTGCTGTGGTGGAGGGAAGCAGCGCCAAGGCGACTGGCGAAGAGGACATGAAGATTGTATATGGTGAGGAAAAACCCGTCTTTGGCGACAATCTGTGGATAATCCTGACTGTTATAGTGTTTCTGCTAGCATTCTTTTTCTTGCGGGGGCGAAAAAGGTAATTTTTCTGTCCTGCCCGACAAAATTCAACAAAGATGGCTAAGAGGGTAATTAGGATATTTGACACTACCCTTAGGGATGGGGAACAGACGCCGGGGGTCGCACTGACGCCAGAAAAAAAGCTTGTGATAGCCCAGGCCCTGTCAGAGCTGGGAGTGGACATGATAGAAGCGGGTTTCCCTGTCAACTCCAAGAGCGAATTCGATGCTGTGAAGACCATAGCGAAGGAGGTGGATACCACGGTTTGCGGTCTTGCGCGCGCGCTAAAGCCGGATCTAGACGCTGCGATAGGTGCAGAGGTTGACATAGTGCATACGTTCATATCAACGTCGCCCTACCACCTAAAATATCAGATGGGGAAAAGCCAGGATGAAGTGTATAAAATGGCTGTCGAGGCCGTGGAGTACGTGAAGGACCACGGGCTTCCCTGCCTTTTCTCGCCCATGGACGCATCCAGGACTGAGGTAGACTACCTGATAAGGATATGCAAGGGTGTGGAGGAGGCTGGTGTGGATATAATCAATATCCCGGATACCGTAGGCGTCATGTACCCAGCCGCGATGAAAGAGCTTATAGCGAAGGTCAGGAAGGCGGTAAAGGTGGACATAGACGTCCATTGCCATAATGACTTCGGCCTGGCGGTCGCTAATTCACTGGCGGCCGTAGAAGCTGGTGCGAACCAGATCCAAGCTGCTGTAAACGGCCTTGGCGAGCGCGCGGGTAACACGGATTTGGAGCAGGCAGTGATGGGTTGTGAGATCCTGCTGGGGCACAAAACCAACATAAAGAAGGAGTATATCTATAAGACAAGCAAGCTCGTGGAGAGGCTGACTGGAGTCAGGGTGATGCCGAATTTCCCTATAGTCGGGGACAATGCCTTCGCTCACGAGTCGGGGATACATGTGCACGCTGTCCTGAAGGAGGCGTCGACATTCGAGCCCATAAGACCAGAGACTGTAGGCGCGCACAGAAGGCTCGTATTGGGGAAACATGTGGGTGTCCATGGGGTCGAAGCAAAGCTTAAGGAGTTGGGTATCGAGGTGAACCAAGAACAGCTGAGGGAGATAACAGACAAGGTGAAGGACCTAGGGAGCAAGGGGAAGAGGGTCGTGGAGGAAGACCTTGTCGCCATAGCAGAGGACACCATAGGCCTCTTGCCAAAGCACAAGAGGATAGTGGAGCTAAAAGACATGAATCTGGACATTAAGCTGAAGAAAGGACCGAAGGCGTTTGTTAAGGTGGATGTCAACGGGGTCGAGAGGTCGGCTGAGACGGAGGGCGTTGGCCCCGTAGACGCCGTCCTAAGCGCAATTAGAAA
>JAFGQM010000094.1 GCA_016935655.1 Candidatus Altarchaeota archaeon
AACACTATCTTTGAACCTTGTATTGAGGAGGCTATATTGCTCATGCTCTCCCGGGCGCTTTGCTCGCCCTTGGTCAGGTCTGCGCCTGCACCGAGGCCACGGCTCAGCTGAGTGCCCAGTATCACCTTCTTGTTCGCCACTGTATTCAGCAGGGCCATAGCATCCGTGTTCATGCCTATCAGGTCGGTATCCGTTATATCCATGGTGCTGAGCCTGCTTATCGTATTGCAACCAGAGCCTCCAACACCTACGACCTTTATCCTCTTCTTGAAGCCTTCCACGATCTCCAAAAGTTTTTGGTCAGTTTCAGACATATTTGAGACTTCCATACCCGGTCTCATATCCCCATACCCTATTACCTTTTCCATTTTTGGACGCGCAAACGCGCTCACCCCATAGTGTTTAAAGCTCTTGATTTTATGCTCACACCATTGCAAGACACACGCAAAGATGGGCCTCGACCAGTTAGAGCAAACTGTCAGTTAAAACATTTAGATTAATAAAGTAAAGTATAAAAATAAGTATGGTCTTCTGGTCAAATTAGAGTAAAGGGATAGATACTATCGAGAGCATATATTCTTGGCGGACGGGGCTGATTGATGCATGTTCTAAATTTGTCGTCTGACCAAGGCCAGTGTAATTGGGCCAAAACCCGGAAAAACCTCAGAAAACACTAACCTTGCCGTTTATGATGTCCTCTGTGACCTTTGATACACTGGCCAGCATCCCGTCTGCGATCTCAGTGGCCTGCTTCTGGGCGCTCTTGAAATCCTTGTCCTCTGTCAGAATGCTTATATAGGCCATCCTCGGATTGTCTATAGGGCTCCCTATCTGGCTCATTATCTGGACATCCACTTGCTTAATCTCCGGGATCTCCTTCACTATCCTGTCGGCCATTCTGAGGGCGAGGACATTGTATATCTTCCCGACGTGGTTTATGGGGTTCTTGCCTGCGGCGGCCTCCATCGACATCGGCCTTCCGGGCGTTATCAGCCCAGAGACCCGGTTGCCCCGGCCCACAGAACCGTCATCCCCGTTCTCGGCGGATGTTCCCGTGACAGTCAGGAATAACCCCTCCTCCTTTCTAGCTGGGACATCCCCCGTGTTTATCATTATCTTTACGTCCCTGGATGTTATCCCGTCAGCCATCCCTGCCAGACTCTCCTTGACCTTTTCTATATTCTCCATATAGTCTGGAACCCCCGAGATGTACTTGTCCACCTGGGCTATGCATATGGTAAGGGTTATCTTGTCCTTTTCCCTTAGTCCCATGACCTTGACGTCCTCGCCCAGTCCCGGGATATTCTTCTTGGTCTCCCTTGAGTTTATCCACCTTTCCGCCTGCAGGGTCAGCTGCTCGACCTCGGAAAAAGGCGCGAAACCTATCCCAAACGATGTATCGTTCGCCCCCGGGATGCCCCTCTTCTCCTTGAATACGGTCTGCAGGTCGGCGGATCCTTGGCCGTATCGTGTGTCAACGACCATCTGGGTGTCCGGGTTAAGGTTGAGGATGTTCTCGCGGATGTAGCTTTTAGCGGCATTCTGGGCTATGTCCGATACAGGTATCTCTTCGCCGTCCACATTGTCCGTGGCGCGCCCCACAAGAAGAGCATATATGGGCTTCACTATCTTGCCGCCCCCAAAATTGGGCCGAGACTGGCCAGCGACCACTTCAGTCTGGTCTGTGTTGTGGTGCATGACCGTCTTGAACCTTTTCAGATACTCCTTGCACAGCGCGCGGCTCACCGCATCCGCCATCCCGTCGCTCATGGAGTCGGGATGACCTATGCCCTTCCTTTCGACTATCTCAACAGCGGTGTCCTCTATGTATCTCGCAACAAGCCTGTCTACGACTATATTCCTTGCCATTTTTGCCCCATATTTGAAAAAAACCCCGATAAAAGAGCTTGGGGGATTATATGCGCAGAAGTAATATGGGCCCGGCCGGATTTGAACCGGCGACCTTCGCCTCTTTTAAACGAGCCCGCGTAGCGGACCCACTCTAACGAGCCTTTCTTTCCAGAAAGAGGTTCGTAAAGGCGACATCATAACCGAGCTAGACCACGGGCCCACAACCCTGCTGACAGCAGATTCGGTGTTTCGGAGTCTTTAGGGAGAAACATATACTATCGTATCGCCCCGTATAAGCAATGAACCCAACTTTCTCGCTATCTCGCCGTCTTTTAACTCCTCAGCATTCTTTAGGGATAAGTTCAGATGAGGGTCATAAGCCTCTAATGTTCCCCTAACCTCCATTCCGTTCTTCAGTTTTACCAGAATGTTCTTCCCGAGTGCCGTAGTCAACAAATCGAATGGTTTCGTCATTTTTACCTCAAAAAAACAAAAAAGAAATTTACATGTTATTTACCAAACATCTTCTTGAAAAAGCCTTTCTCCTCTTCCTCTTCTATCCCCTCACCTAGTAAATTGGAAGCAAGTTTTTTAAATGCCTTCGCAGCGGGGCTATCGGGGTTCCTTATGACTATCGGCCTGCCCTCTACCGACCCTCTTTTAACATTATCGTCGTATGGGATTATCTGGAGTATCTCCGAGTCAAGAAGGACCGCCACCTCCTCTGGTGTGACCTCGCTCTTGTCGTTCCTGACCATGTTCAGTACAACCCCCAGGATCTCCATGTTCAGCCTGTTGCCCACCAGTTTTGTCTTGAGGGCATCCGCCAGGGCGGAGGGGTCCGGCATGGTGACGATGAGCAGCTCTGCGGCGGATATCATGGCCCCTAAGACGTTCTTTCCCAAGCCGCCGGGGGCGTCTATAAGCAGAATGTCAGTATTGCTCAACAAGCCGTTCACTACAGGCTTCAATTTTTCGATATCAATCCTTAGGAATGCATCAAGCGAGAGTCCGGAAGGGACGAACTTCAGCCCGGCAGGCCCCTCATATATCGCGTCCTCTATAGCCGCGTCACCGGCCAGGACCTCGTGGAGCGTCGTCGGTGTGTCCTCCATACCCAAGGTGATGCCAAGGTTGGCCATTGCCAGATCCGCATCCAAAAGCGTGATCCTTCTACCCAGTCTAGCCATGCATATTGCAAGATTGGCGCATACTGTTGTTTTTCCAACGCCCCCCTTCCCGGAGGCAATTGCTATGGTTCTCGCCGCCATATTTTGTGTCCTATGTTTATTATTCGATTATAAAAAAGCTTTTCCTTTTTATTGGGCAAGTTTTTTCTTTGTCCTTGACCTTTCTGCGTTTTGGAGCCGGTCCAGCTCCTTTAGGAGTATGAATATGTCATTGCTGAAGAGGTCTATGGCAGTTGAAAAAGCATATAGCTTCCCCTCACGCTCCAGCACATAATATTTGTCGTTGCTCCTCTGCATCTTCACCATCGCCAGGTCCGCGAATTTCTTTTTTAGGCGGTCGAATTCCTCCAGCTCTTTTTTGTAATTCACTGTCCCGAACTTCTTCGGTTTCTCGCCCTCGACGATCCAGAGGGACTGCAGATGGAAGAT
This sequence comes from Candidatus Altarchaeota archaeon, assembly GCA_016935655.1. The sequence continues at coordinate 3,471 of JAFGQM010000094.1, forward strand.
CCTTTTGATGGAGTTCACGTCAGTCGGGTCCTCCAGTATGGTCCCCTCGAACTTGGCCCTGGACTGTATGGCCTTGCCTATC
>JAFGQM010000095.1 GCA_016935655.1 Candidatus Altarchaeota archaeon
ACATCCGGCTTTACCCTCCCGTCACCTGTGGGGCCTCGCGAGGAAAAGTTTGTTATAGTGTCATTATCATATGTTGCACCTACAGTTATAACAGATTCAGAACAGCCCGGGAAATCGATGGTGCCCGCAGCAGAACCTTCGTTACCGGCTGCTATAGTGAAAACGACGCCGTACTCTATTGACACATTACTGACATAGGAGGAGAGAGAGCCATTGCAATGGGGATCAAGATATGTTGGCCCACCCAGACTCATACTTATTATATCCACACCCTGCGCAAGAGCCCACTCAATACCCGCAATTATATCATCAGAATAGCCACTAGAGACCCCATTTCCCGTATAGTCCGTAAGGACCTTTCCAATCAGCAGTTGAGAAGCGTTGGCCACGCCGCCGTCACCAGCCGCGGTCGCGGCTACGTGGGTCCCGTGGGCAGAATCGTCCAGCGTTGTATTGACTGTGCACGTAACACTACCGCAGGAAACGTTGACGTAGTAATAGCCAAGGTCTAGTGAGGTATCAATCCCCTCGACCTCAACCTTCCACAAGCCTTGTGAGGGGCTGCTTATGTTTATGAAATTGGAGGGGAATGCAGTAACATTTGATTGGTTTACCTGGGCTTGGGTTACATCAAAAACTCTTAGGGTAAGATTTACCAGTTTTGAACCGGGGGTCGTCTCGCCACCGTTACCCCTGCCTATCGAGAGGTTCATCCATGCAGCCCCAAGAGGTACGGAGATTGTGTGGTTCCATTTTGCACCCTCGTCTATATAACCAGCAAACGCAGAATCACCGGTAGTGAAGTCTTTTGAGGCAACTATGCTGCCCTGGATCACTGAAGTATTGTAAGTCCCTGAATCGAGGATAGCTATCTTGACTCCGGAACCCTTGTAGTTGTATGTGCTTTCATTTGCAAGGATCTTGGAGCGGATGACGGGGATGGAAGTATCAAGGCTCGGGCCTATGTCTCCTGAAAGCCGGACGTCGCCTATGGCGTAGACCTTTAGGTTCTCCCCCACAGAGAGTACATCGTCCCTCCTTAGAAGGTTGTCCAGCTTGTCCTTCGGTATGCGCGCGGATATGCCGTTCTTGAGGAAGTACTGGTGGGTTATCTTTCCGCCCCTGTCCTCTATATAGTCTATGACGTCCTCCTGGGACTCGAAGGCCTCGGCCTGTAGGTCTTGTATGGCCCTCTCCTTCTTGCTCGAGGACGTTGCTGAAAGGACGTCCGACTTCCTCCTCTCTATCTGGGGCGTCGATTTAAGGAATATGATGACCTCCACCATCTCCCCGGTTTCCTCGGGGATCGGCTCGGGTGTCTCCTCGATTATCGGCTCGGGTGTCTCCTCGGGGATCGGCTCGGGTTCTGGTTCGTCGGTCGACTGGGTGTCGGGCTCGTCAGTGTCATTTGAGGTGTCGGGTTCAAATTCGATCGGCTCGGGCGTGTATCCAATGGTCTCCTGGACGGGGGGTATTATTACATCAGCCGGCGGGATGCTGGAGTTGCTGGTCGCATTGAGGAACGAAGAGAGATTGGAGGGCAGATTAGTGGCATACACAAACCCGGTTATCGCTATCAAGACAAGTAGTATTGTTAAAGTATGTCGTCCCCTCATGCCCATGTTTTCAACACCCCTCGTTAAAAGAAAAAACGGGAGATTTAATGCAAGGTCCTATAAAAACTTTATTGTAAGAGATGGGATTCTCTGATTTTTTACAAGGTGCTTTGCACGCCGAGGACGCTCTCGAACGATATGGAAGTGTCGTTCTTTGAGACCTTCTTCCTCATGACCAGGTCCAGCGGGAAGAACTTGGGCTTGACGTTGTTGAACTTGACTGCTATGTACGCCTCGCAACCCGACACATCCCTGAACATCCTCATCTTCCCCAGGTCCTCCTTGTCAAGGTAGAACGAGTCCTTTGAGCAGGTCTTGCACTCGATAGCTATTATCCTTCCACTCCTTATTGCTATCAAGTCGGGAAGCGAGAATGGCGCGGAGCCGCTGCCTGCCGCCCTCATGGCGGCGAAGCCGTTGGCCCAGAACTCCCTCACCAGCGCGCGCTCGAAGTTGGCGCCCTTCTGATACTTGGACATGGTTATTTAGAACATGGGAACGGAAAAGCGCCTATGGCTTCAGCAGGTGTTGTAAGCGCAGTATATACTGTTGCCTTCCTTGGCATATGCCTCCGCCTCCAGGCAGTATCTGGCCCCCTGGATCAATATGTCCTCGTCAGTTGGATCCCCTGCAAGGAGGTCCTCTGCCGTTTGCAGATATTTTTCAGACAAGTCCAAGAAGACAAAGGAGGATGAGGGGCAGTCTTTTGGAGGAGTACAATCCAGCAATCTGGATTCCAGAAGCCCTATTTGTGCCGTGTTGATTTGGTCGCACAAGTTGGTAACGTCAGTTGCGGTCAGGAGAGGGTCTGGCTTATGCGCAGCATAGTATAGCAGGTAAGGGACATCTTGGACCTCGCAGACCGGGCAGAGATCGGAGCTATGGGTTGGGATCAGGATGTATCTGCCGTCTATTACAGTGACATCATTGCTCTCTCCCGGGGCAGCACTGGCCTGAAGTCGTACCATGCCCGGCCCGGTGGGTGGTGAAAAGAGGCCAATGTGCAGGGTGCCCACTTTCTCGGCTTGGGGGCCACCTGACTGGCCGGCCTTTAGAGGGACGGAGATGGACAACTCACTGTTGACTCTGGTCTCTGTTCCAAAGCCATTGCTGAGTTCGGCTATCTCAGTATGTGGATTGATGTTCTGCATACTCATGTCAAGAGGGATTTCGTAAGCGGGATTTGATCCAAGGAAATTGCCACACCCCGGATTGTTATAGTTGGTTTTGTCCCTGATAAGCACATCAAACGTGTAGTCATCCCCAAAGAATGAGTCGGATATGAACTCCAGTTTGAAGTGGCATCCCTCAGTCTTGCAATCAGAATCGCACCCGTCGCCGTCATCTGCTGGCTCACATACGTAGGGCACGCCTTTGAGGCATCCATCGTCGCACTGCTCGCCCGGGTCTTTTTCACCATCCCCGCAGTAGGGGCAGTAGCCGTCCAGATTCACGAAGGAAAAGCTGTCATCTGAGTGTATATCCAAACTATGCTGGCCTTCCTCAACCGCCTCGAAGTCGTAGAGGACCACACCCTCGCCATTTGACGGGAAGGGAGATTTTTGAATGGGATAGCCATATACAGTCCCGCTGGGGGAAGTGATGGTGAGGCCGACCGGCCTATCATCCAAAACGTCCTTATCGCACGTGTATTTGTCAAAGTAGATGCACGAGAGTCGGTCGCCTGGATGCGAGCTGGGGTCCAGATAGAGGGTATAAGAACTGTCACCGCCCCCTGAGCTGTGGTAAGCAACGAAGTTCTTGGAATTCTCAGCCTCCAGCCAGTCGACATCGTAAACTGGGTGGTCACTGTCCTGCGCCAGGTAGGCGTTTATCCTCATGGCCTCGTCAATGGGGGATATTAGTGGGTTTGAGCTTGTGCTCTTCCCGTCTACCAGGGAGACTAAAACTGGCTGTGCATAAGTATTTGGGATATCGACGCGGAATATAGAGTAGGTAACCCCCGACTCCTGCTTTTGGATACGGTCCCAGCCCCAGGGTTCAACAGTGCCATCGAGCAGGTAGGTGGTGGGACCATTGTTAAACCTCAGTTCAAGCTCACTTACATCATGGGTGAATATGAGTAGCTGGTCCCGGTCCTGCTCAATGCGGAAGGTTGTCCCTATTATATGCGCGAACTGGTCGAGGCCGTTGGTGGACTCATGGCCGCAATCCGCATCAGTGGGATTAACTGGCTTGTGCAAATCCGGGTAAAGGTACAGTTCCCCGTCCCCAGTGCATGTGCTGACGGGGACCTTCACCATGATCAGTTTGCAGTCGTTCGTGCAGGCGTCATCATCTATGAGGTTGCCGTCGTCGCATTCCTCGTCGCCA
>JAFGQM010000096.1 GCA_016935655.1 Candidatus Altarchaeota archaeon
CCCGCCCCTTCTCGCAGACTACCAGGGTCTTGAAGCCCTCGTCCTTTGCCCCGCGGCAGATGTCCAAAGCTGAGTGGGAGCCTAAAGTTCCTATGGTCAGGTTTTTCTTGTACCCAGAGAGGACCTTTTTTATCTCGCCTTGTTTAATCATCTTCTTTCATGATAATTAGAAGGGGAAAAAAGTAAAATGCGCGCAGTTGTTCAGACCGCCTAATATTTCGTAACAAACCTTAGTTCGATTTCCCTACCTGCCGCCAACAAGGTTTTATACCCAACGGGTTTGTATCCACCTTTTTCAAAGCCCAATATAAAGAATCTTGCAGCTTCAAGTCTCTGGTCTTGGTTCCACATAAAAGCCATTTTTATAGGCTCGAATATTTTCGGGTCTTTGGGATAGACTGTAATTGGAAATTCTGAGTTCACTGGGCCTTCCAAAGCACATTTACTTTCGATTAGAATCCTCTCAACATCTGATAGTCTGATACTTCCCTTGCGCGCACCCCTAATGCAATGAGTGTAAGATATAGAATAGTTTAGACTGGGTCCATCGAACCATAGTTTTAGATGTCGAAACTGAAAAAATTCCAACAAGACCAATAATATGATTCCACCGCCAAGAAACAAACAGAGGAATATAAGCCCCCCCGTATCTAGATCCGTATCCCCTCGGCTTAACTGAAATAGATACCCAAGGCCAGTGAAGATAAACACAATAGAGATTATATGAAGCAGACTTATCGGAGCTCTTTTGTATGTCAGTTTATCGCCCCCCACTTTCACAGAGCTCATTAATCTCTTAATCATCTTTCTTCACATCATAATTAAAAGTAGAAAATAGTAAAACGCGCATCAAAAATCGATATCTAAGGCTTCCTAAACTCTAGCCTGATATCATTTTTATGCGCAATGGAACCTTGTCTCTCTTCCCTCACAACATACCCCCTCTTCTCAAGGCCCGATTTCAGGAATTCAATAATCTTGGTTTCCTCGCTACTATACTGGCCGATGACATCAGCTATAATACCCGTATTAAAAAACTCGAACCTTCGCTCCTTAGGGTTAACCAGTATCTTAAATCCGTATTTTCCGACCTCAAAAACTATTGATTCTATATCCGGGATTTTGAAGGGACTACTCCATTTGGGCGACATGAAGAAATGGAGACTGTCATTTTCAAAAGAAAGCTCGAGGTGTTTTACATACAAGGTTCTCAGTAAAAACAACAAAAAGAGACCTAAACACAGAAGGACCATGCTTATAATGAAAAGTTCATCCTCGTATTTTATAAGCGATAGGAACAGAGCTCCAAAACCGCTTAAAAAGATTAGGATTACATAAAGCTCCATCCAACTCACTTTCATTTTGGCAAAATGGAATACTAAAATTAGTACCCCAATAATAGGTAACCCTAATATGAATCCGGATACGCCTCCCATGCTCTTTTTGACGACTAAACTCTCGAAAGAGAGGGAGAACAAAGCTGCCAGAAATAGCATGAGAAATAGAATGACAAATATGCTCTTTGTATCAAGCCTTGGTTGAGTATAGACCAGCTTATCGGGATTTATTTCATCCATCTTTTACAAATTGACAAATAATCCCTCTTATTCCACATCCAGATACAAATCCTTGTCAGACTTTCCATCGGAATCGATGTCAAACCATATCTTGAACCTGCCCACCTCCCTCTTCGATTTCGCTGTGAACGTCCTCTCCACGCTGTCCCCGGGAGCCAGGGAGTTTATGGAGTGGAGGGTTACGGACGCGTTCTCCAGGTTCGGCGAGAGGTACATCCTTATCCCGAGGCCCCTTGCAGTCTCGCCCACATTCCTGGCGGTGGTCTTTATCGTGAATTTGGACTCCTTGGGCACGGTGTCCTTGCTCATCTCAAAACAGACCTTTATACTATTCTTTTCCGTGCACTCGCCCTCCACGAGGAAGGTGACCCACGAGGCGAAAGTGAATATTATCACGACTACAAGTACTAGGAATATCAATCCGAATATGTTCTTCCACCTGATCCTCTTAATCGTTTTTAAACTCATCCCTGGAACCTGTCGATACCTTTAATGTAGTTTTGGCCGTGGTCTCCAATTTCCCGTCGGCGGTCGCGGCCTTGATTGTTATCACATACTCACCCTCGTCAGCCCCCTTGCCCACGTTTAGGGGTATGAAGACATCCCTCAGTCCGTTTGCCTCCAGCTCCACTATCCTTTTGTATGCGAGATGGCCCTCCTGGAAATAAAGCCCGCTCTCTTCCGGGACCTCTGCGGTCATGATTATATCCCTTATCGGCTCGCCCCCGTTGTTCTTTATATACGCCCTCAACCCGGCCGACCCTCCGGGGAATGTCCCTCCTTCCGGCACAGTAGCCGCCTCCAGGGATACGGAGATCGCGCCCCCGGTGGGGCTCAAAAAGTCCACGTTCTCCATATTGATTACAACAAAGACCACTATTAATATCAGGGCCGCAAAGCCTATCATGATTATATTGGTGTCCAGCTTGGACATCAGCACCTTCTCCGCAGCCTCTGCTTCTATAGCCTCCTCTATCTCCCCTTCTACCTCCTCCACCTGCTCCCGGGCCTGCTGCAGTTTCAACGTCCTTCCAAGGGGCTTCTCCTTCAGCTCTATGAGCCTTCTCTCCACCTCTGCCAGCTCGGTCTCAAAATGGGTCTTATGGGTCAGGGCCTCCCTTTCGGTTATCTTGCCCTGCTTTTCAGCCAGTTTCACATGCTCAATGTTCTTCTTCAGCTGGAGCCTCTGGGTCTGGAGCTTCGTCATGGCGGCTATCAGCTCATGGCGGCGCCTGCCCGAGCTAAACATGAGAAATAGGACAAATAAGGCAAAAATCAGCAGTCCAATAAATATCAAGTCAGCCATTTGCTATGAATTAGGGGAGAGGACATAAAAATTCTATTCAGCTGGGCCCCAGACGGTGCCCACGCTAGTCCTCTCAAAGCCATCAGCGGTCTTGTAACTGATGCTTATTGTCTTTTCGAATCTTAAACCCGTTGGCCCACAGCCTATGTCCTCTATTGTACAAACTGTTGTGTCCCCCGCCATTACTGTGGTCTCCTCGCAGCTGCCCCCCTCGATGCTTACATTCTCAATCCTCTGCCCTGCACCGTTGATAAAAATAATTTGGAGCTCGTTTGTGACGGGATTGCAAGCCCAGTCATTTGGCTTCACACTACCGAATCCACTCATGCCCGGGACTGCTCCCGGCGAGGTGCTGAACATACCCATCTGCAAGCTTAGTATACCAGTCATAACCTGCATGTATGCGGATGTCATCGAGGGTGTTTTCACGATAACGAACTTCCCTTCTTGATTTATCGTTGTTTCTTGGATTATGCTCTCCATTATGTCAAAGTACGCCTCCATCTGCTGCATCTGCTCCTCCGAACCGGAGGAAGAGTTGGCCATCAGTCCCCTCATCTGGCCGATCATCTGCTTTAGGTAATCCACAACGTCCTCTAGTCCCTTCTTCCCGTCTGTGGCCTTCTGCTCGTCCGCGAACATCAACACGGCCTTGCCGCCTTTGTCGCCCTCACTGGCACCCAAGGCTTCCATATCAAGCATAAAGGCGAGGTCTACCGGGGCATCACTATAGCTCAATGTCGTCTGCATGTTCTGTTTCATGGACGGGGTCATCTGGAACCCTACCGTGAAGCTGCCCTCCCCTGCCTTTGACACCACTTCCATCAGTTCGCTGTTCGCCTTTATGCTCTTCCCAGAACCGCTGTTCAAATCTATCACCTTTTTCATGAAGTCCAGCTGTGTCGTGAACGCCAGTGTGGAATCGTCCAGGAAAGCTATGTTGTTGCTGTATGAGGTCTGTGTCGGGACTGGCATTTCCGCTGCGTAATAATCATAGCCCGTAAAACTGGGGCCGCTATATACCTTCACATTCTTGTACTCACTCTCGGAGCCTGAGCTCCCGAAGAAGCTGTTGACTACTTTGTCCTTGTTGAAGGAGCCCTTGACTATCACGCCGGTATTTGTACTGTATTCCACCTCTTCCATAAAGACAACCACATCAGTCAATGAGTCGAGTTTTATCCCATAAGTATCTTCGAGCTGCGATTTGAGGAAGTCCATATCCACGGCTGGGGCGATCATGGCACCCGTAATGTAAGAGGGCGTAGTATAAGACTTCAAGCTCTCCTCTATCAGCTCCAGGGCCCATGGGGGATCGACCCGGATGAACATGAAAGACTCCTCAGGTATCAGTTCCATCGCCGGCTTTGCCGCAGTCAGACTTCCTCCGCCTCCCGTGTCTATACCGCCACCTGTGGTCCCCCCTCCTGTGGAAATCCCTATCATAGCCAGGAGGCTGTCAAGGAACCCCATGAAGTATAATACAGATAGGACAGCCACAATCGCAATTATGATTATGATTAAGATTATCTTCTTCTTGGAGCCCTTTGGCTTCTCGGGCTTTGGTGGCTTCTCCCCTTTCTTTTCCTCGGCTTTTGGAGTTTCAGGCGGGGCTTCTTGTTCCTTCCTCATCGACTCGAAGAAATCATCGTTGGCTGGCGGAGCCGGAGCCTCCGTTTTAGGGGGCGCGCTTATAGCCTCTTCAACAATATCCTCAATCTTTTTTTCCACGGGGGCGTTGGAAAAGGCAGAGTCTATGTCCTCCTGGCTGTAGCCCACGTCCATCATCTCGCTTTTGACTTGTTCTATGGCCTTGCCTGAATCCAGCTCGCTCTTCACGGCCTTCTTAAGTTCCTCCACTTCTGCCGGGCTTAACATGATTATAGTTAGTCTATCTTCTTTTAAAAATAAGGGTGCTTGGACCCTATTTGATAACCGCCTCGGCGTAGACGATTGCCAGGCCCAGGAGCAGTATGCCCCCCGTGACAACATCAGACTCCTTGTTCACGGCGCCGGCCAGTATCAATATGCCGCCTATCAGGATGAACATCATGGGCATCAGCTCGCCCAGATCCTTTGAGTAGAAGGTTGCGACTATAACAACGACTATCACGGCGAAAAGTATCTCAAAAAGGTTTCCTACGCCTCTTTTTTCCATAAATCTTTATGGAGACTAAGAATAAAAAACAAGGCTATTTTGACAAACCTTTCACGGTTTTCATCCTGTCGAACGCCCCCCCCAATACCTTTATGTTCCCACTGCCGTAGCTTATCCTCAGGCATCCCCTGCCGTTGGTTCCGAAGGGCGACCCCGGGACCGTCCCCACACCGGCCTCCAGAAGGGCGTTGGCCAGCTCCACGTCGTCATGGCCGTCGAAGTAGGGGAAGATATAGAATGCACCGTTTGGCTTTTTGCAGACTGCGTTTATCTCCTTCATCCTCTCCATGACATAATCCCGCCTCTTTTGCAGTTCCCTCATCATTATCTTGCTGTCCTTTTCTGCCTCAAGGGTGAAGCATGCCAGGGCGCCATATTGCGCGAATGATACCGGGTTTGAGACTGACTGCTCCTGAATCACTGACATCTTGTCTATTATCTCGAACTCCTCGCAGGCCGCGTACCCTAGCCTCCATCCTGTCATGGAGAACTGCTTCGAGAATGCATTGACTGTTATGGTCTTAGGGTACGCTGAGCCAGGGCTGAAGTGCGCCCCCTCGTATATCATCTTTTCATAGCACTCGTCTGATATGAGCCATATATCGTTCGCTTCCGCCACCTTTATTATCTTTTTGAGCACGGATTCCGGATAGACCGCACCTGTCGGGTTATTGGGCGAATTGATCACCACTATCTTAGCCTTGGACCTGTCCAGAGCGGCAAGGAAGTCGTCGTCTGGCACGAACCCGTTGTCAGGCTTCAGCGGGAGCCAAGCGACATTGCCTCCTGCGAGCTTGACCATGCTCTCATAGCTCACCCACGAGGGGTTTGGCAGTGCGACGACGTCGCCTTCGTCTATCATAGTCATGAATATCTCATACAGGATGTTCTTTGCCCCCATGCTCACTATGACCTTCCCGTCGTCTATGTTCTTCAAACCGTTCTCTTTGGCCAGCTTCTCTGCTATCTTGGCCCTCAACTCGGGTATGCCCTTCCCAGGCGTGTAGTGGACCTTCCCCTCGTCCAGCGCCTTCTTTGCGGCCTCCTTTATGCACTTGGGGGTGTCAAAGTCAGGCCTGCCCACAGTGAGGTTTATTACCCCCTCCTTCTTCGCCAGTGCAGCATACTTGAAAGTGGCGGAGGGAGGGACATCCAAGACCCTCTTTGCCAGCATCATTCTTTCCACCTATTTACCGCGATTGCCATGAGCGGCAAGACTCGGGCGTATCTTCTCAGCACCCTTGCCCTTTCTCCTTAGGCCGCGGCTCTTCTTTCCGGCGGGCGTAAGGCCCCTCTCAGCCCTGCCCCTCTGTGTCTTTTCACAGATCCAGTTTATATCCCTGTCGTTCTTCACGTGGGGATTGTAAGGATCGACTAATAAGACCTCAAACCACTTGTATTGGCCGTCCTCCCAGAGCCAGTATGAGGCCAGCACCTCGCAGTTCGGGAAGGCCTTGCTAGCCCTCTCTTCTGCCACCACCTGCAAGCTCTTATTGAGCGTGGCGTAGAGGTACTCCTTCTTCGGCTTCCTGCCCCCGTCAGTCTGCCTTCTCTTCCTCTTGCCCCTTCTTACCCTGACCCTTGCGGCGACAAACCCGGGCTTGTCCTTCCAGCCGTATGCCCTGGCCTTCCAGGATTTTATGGGCCTCTCCTCGCCTTCGATGGAGCCGTCCTTCCTCCAGACTTTGCTCCTCTCCTTCCATACGGACTTCAGGTCGGCGATAATCCCTCTATATTGCTCGTTGTCCTTGCCTTTGAGCTCTAGAAGTTTTTCCCGCTTTTTCGGCTCGATACCAGTAAGAAATTTTTTTTCGTTCATTCTCTCTCCTCTCCGGTTCAGGCTCTTGCCCACATCCCATACGGAGTTTCCTTATGTTTGAGATTCAACGTATAAAAAGGTGTTTTTATTTTTTTGATTCATTATAGAACGCATATTTATGGGGATAGGATGACCAAACCAGCACTAAATCAGTTTACTTATCGACCGACTACGCCAGAGTGGGGGCGACTGAGGTCCACCATACGCTCCCTGACTCCCAAGGAGCAGATGAGGCTGGCGGGGATGACCGTGCCGCGCCGCGGGCAGAGACGGAGCCCGGAGACCGAGGTGATGGTTAAGTATGGCCGGTATGGCGTTGTAGCCCTTGCTCGCAAGAAAGGCCAGGCCAAAGAAGCCCTCAATAAAGGCTAGGAAGAGGAGGATCCATAGGTAGGCCTCTGAAACTGTGTTTTCCTCTGCCTAGTTTAGGGAAAAGGGTGAAATCTTTTGGTCGCGCGCGAATGCGACAAGATAAAGAAGGAAATCCTAAGAAGAACTAATTATCCGACCTGGGATTACTTCGACAACCTTCTCGAAGAGTCGAAGTGAAATTGTGCAAGTTCACTAAAGGGGCTTCTTTCGCTGACTTTACCGCTTTCATCAAAGCGTGTAGTTTGACCGGCAAACTCACCAGCGACAAAATGAGGTACGTCTGCAGTCGGCTGCACGTCCAAGACGCTTCCACCCCTAGTCTTCGCGGTCTGGATGTACTTGACCTTACCTCCATCCCAATGTTTTCTAACCATTGTTAGCGTCTTCCCATGTCTTCTGACAATTGTCCGTTCCATCCAGGGTTTTTTAGGACTAGTGCCCCACCTTCTTACATCCACCACATTCTTCTTGGCAACAGTATGTCTTACGAGTATACCTCGCCTCATACTATCCCCCATATCCGCAGTTTCCCAAGCTCTCAGTCCGCGGACTCCGGGCCATGACCGGCCTGGCCGGGCAGTTTCTCCAGAGACTTCGCGTACCCGCTCCAAGTCCAGTTTTATAGGCCTCATCAACTTAGCTTTGCCGTAGAGAACGGGATGCCGCACGCCAAGTAGTCCTTTTCCTCTGTGCAATGGAGCTCGTCTGGGTCTCTCAGCCATTGTTTACACAACCCTAATGTTACCTTCATATTATATTGAACTGCTTAAAAACCTTATGATCTATAAGCTCTAACCAAGTAACAAAGCGGACTCTGTGCTGTATTCAATAGTAGTACCAACCGCAGTCTTCAGGGCAGGAATATTTCGTCTCCCCGCCGTTGCAGACTTGGTCGCCGCAATATGGTGCCTGCCCGCAGTCTTCAGGGCATGATTGCTTGCTCTCCCCCCCGTTACAAACTTGATCCCCACAGTACGGGGCTCTTCCACAGTCCTGGGGGCAGGACTGCTTTGATTCCCCATTGCTGCAGTAACCGTCCCCGCAGTACGGGGCCGTTCCACAATCCTGGGGGCAGTTGTACCTGGTCTCGCCGCCGTTGCAGACTTGGTCGCCGCAATAAGGCGCCGTTCCACAATCCTGGGGACAGGAGTATTTCGTCTCCCCCCCTCCGCATGTGCCGTCACCGCAGTAATCTGGGCTTCCACAGTCTCTTGCGCAGGAACTTCTGGTCTCCCCCCCGCTGCACAGACCGTCACCGCAGTAGTCAGGAGACCCACAGTCTCTTGAACATGATGTTCTGGTCTCACCATTGCCGCAGATGCCGTCCCCGCAATACGGCGCGCTTCCGCAGTCCCTCGGGCAGGAGCTCTGTGTCTCACCGTTCCCGCAGACTCCATCCCCGCAATAGGGGGCTGAACCACAATCCCGGGGGCACGAAGTGCTCGTCTCCCCGCCGTTGCACCTTCCGTCCCCACAGTAGGAATAACTGGGCGCATGATAGGTGCTGCTTGAACTGGTACTACCCGAGCGGCCGCCCAGGTAATAATTGTTGGAACCCCCGGTGTAATAATAGTTAGAGCAGCCTGAGGAGCATGATGAGCCGCAGCCTATGTTCAGCCTGACGTTCTGCACGAGATTTGACAGGCATGACCCGATCCTTTCACAGATCCGGCCAAGGCAGCAGTCTGCAGCGGCATTGTCGACTAAGGTTACACTGAGTAGAGCTACTAAAACCAAGAAAGTCAGAATTTTTTTCATTTTGAGAAATAGCAATGAATCGTTCTATTATCATTTTAAAAGCATAAAAATAGAATTTATGCCCTCATTGAGAATCGAATGTTGGATGAAATAGGCAGGGATTTTTCTCAAACCAGTCGTGAACATTAGGTGCCCGATAACTACTACTCCCTGTGGGGCAGGAGGATAGAGCAGAAAAGGGGCGAGATCGACAGGTTCGTGAGGAACATACACTCAAACATAGACCGGGTCTTGGACGAGTCCGACCTGGGCGATCTTATCTACGGCCTGGATGCCCCATCCCTGTCGAAATTCAGGAAGACAACCATAGGCTCTGTGGACGGCGGTGAGGGGATCCAGGAACTCACGGGAGTCGCCATCTACCTCATACGTGCCAGCGGCCTTTTCTCTGAGGTCGGCAAGGGTGGGGAGTTCCTCCGCGATCTGGATTTGGGCGTCCTGCCCCTGGACCGGCAGACCAAGGCCAAGGTACAGTTCAAGAGGGCCACGATAGAGTTTGAGGTCGCAAGAAGGCTGGCGATGGATAAGAAGCCTGACTACCTGTTAATCGACGGCTCCTTGCTGGTGTCGACAGAGATAGACCCCTTGCACATCAATGAATACAGGATATACATAGCCTCCCTGCGCGCGCTCATAGAGTACTGCTCGCACTCAGGCATACGGCTGGTCGGGGTCTCGGAGGACAGCGCTTCGCGCGGTTTGATCAACTTCCTCAAGGAGAAGAACCACATAAACCACCAGACCAGCAAGCTCATGTCCTCGTTGACCGATGCCTCCCTCATACAGTTCTATGTCCAGAAGAAAGTGATTGGAAAAGGGAAGGAGACCAGTCTCGCCACTGAGGCCTTCCTGCCTGTTTCCAACAAGGGCCGCGACTGGGTGAAGAAGAATACGGGGATAGACAAGCTGTTCCCCACCTTTTACGTTCAGGCCACCAGGTTCGGCAGGTCCCTGAGGGTCGATTTCCCTGTGGATGCGGACTGGGACGACAAGAAGATACAGAAAGAGTCGAAGAGGATAAGCTCCCTGTTGGTCGCGCTCTCCCAGACGCCGAGCCGCTATGGCTATCCGTTCCCGCTCTATATGGCCCACCAGGATGCAGAGGTCCCGAGGAAGCTCATGGAGCAGACCAGTTTGCTCATAGAGAAGCAGGTGTTCAAGAACTGGGGCAAGGAGTACATATCCATGTACACCAAGAAGCGGAGGGACAGCAGGCCGGCGGATTTAGGCTGAGCTAAATTTGATTTTTATCAATTCATTTGCAAATTTAGGCCACATTAGTTGGATGGATTAAACATAAGCATTTATAGAAATTTTAGGTGAGAAAAGATGAGCGACAAGTACCTCTATTCCTTTGAGGAAGGGGATAAGAACATGAAGAATTTGCTCGGCGGAAAAGGAGCAAACCTGGCTGAGATGACGTCTTTGGGTATACCTGTGCCACCCGGTTTTGTGATCACCACGGATGTGTGTAAAGCATATTATGCGAACGGCAGGAAATATCCGTCAGGCTTCAACGAGCAGATAAAGGAGTACATGAAGAAGCTTGAGGACAGGATGGGGATGAAATTCGGCGATCCGGTTAACCCCCTCCTCGTATCAGTCCGTTCTGGGGCCCCCGTAAGCATGCCAGGCATGATGGATACAATCCTGAACTTGGGCATCAATGACAAGGTAGTCGAAGCGCTGATAAAAAAGACCGGTAACGAGAGGTTCGCTTGGGACGCTTATAGGAGATTCATCCAGATGTTCGGTAATGTCGTCCTGAAAGTGGGTCATGAGAAGTTCGAGAAGATCCTCCAGGCCCAAAAGGACAATAGGCGGGTAAAGCTCGATACGGAGCTGGATGCGGAGGATCTGAAGAAGGTGGTCAAGGGCTACAAGACGCTGATAAAAAAGGAGACGGGCAGCGATTTTCCCGAGAACCCCATGAAGCAATTGCAGATGGCGGTCGATGCAGTATTCGAGTCGTGGAACAACCCAAGGGCCATCAAATACAGGGAGATACATGAGATCTCCGTAGACCTAGGTACAGCTGTGAACGTCCAGTCCATGGTGTTTGGTAACATGGGTGAAAACTCCGGTACCGGGGTATGTTTCACAAGAAACCCATCCACTGGCGAGAAGGAGTTCTACGGGGAATACCTGATGAATGCGCAAGGAGAGGATGTAGTTGCGGGGATAAGGACTCCTAAACACTTGGATGACATGAAGAAAGAATTACCAAAGCTCTACAAGGAGCTCACGGATATAATGACCGATGTCGAGAAACACTACAAGGACATGCAGGACATGGAGTTCACGATACAGGAGGGCAAATTATATCTCCTCCAGACCAGAAACGGCAAGAGGACTGCCCAGGCGGCGGTCAGGATAGCCGTTGAATTGGTGGGCGAGAAGCTGATTGACAAGGACGCAGCCATCCTCAGGGTCGAGCCAAACCAGCTTAACCAGCTGCTCCATAAGCAGATAGACACCAAGGCGAAAGTCAAGGTCATAGCCAAAGGACTTCCCGCTTCTCCAGGAGCGGCTGTCGGAAAAGCAGTTTTCTCAGCCGAGAGGGCTGAGGAGTTAGCCGACGAGGAGGGCGAGAAGGTAGTACTCGTAAGGAACGAGACCTCGCCCGAGGACATACACGGCATGGTCGTTGCCCAGGGGATTCTGACTGCGAAGGGGGGGATGACAAGCCACGCGGCGGTAGTAGCCCGGGGCATGGGCAAGTGCTGCGTAGCAGGCGCTGAGTCAATCAGGGTGGACGAAGATAAAAAACAATTTTCAGTAGGGGATGTGATTGTAAAAGAAGGGGATCTAATATCCCTAAACGGTTCCACGGGGGAAGTAATCCTCGGCGAGGCTCCGACTGTTGACCCCGAGATGAAGGGGGAGTTCGGGACCCTCATGAGATGGGCTGACGATGTCCGGAAGCTCGGGGTCAGAACCAATGCCGAGACCCCCAGGGACGCGAAGGTGGCGAGGGATTTCGGTGCCGAGGGCATAGGCCTTGCAAGGACCGAGCACATGTTCTTCGAGGCGGACCGGATAAAGTCCATGAGGCAGATGATACTGGCGGGGGACGAAAAGGGAAGGAGAAAGGCCCTGGATAAGCTACTGCCCCTACAGCGCGGCGACTTTGAGGAATTGTTCGAGATAATGGACGGCCTGGATGTCACCATAAGGCTTCTGGACCCCCCCCTCCACGAGTTCCTGCCGAATACCGATGAGGGTGTCAAGGAAGTTGCAAAGGAGATGGGCGTATCACCGGAGAAGCTCAAGGACGCCATTAAAAGTCTTCATGAGATAAACCCGATGCTGGGCTTCAGGGGTTGCAGGCTCGCGATAGTCTATCCAGAGATAGCCGAGATGCAGACCCGCGCCATCTTTGAGGCTGCGGCAAACGTTTCTAAGAAGGGTGTAAAGGTAAGGCCGGAGGTCATGATACCTGTGGTCGCCGCCTGGCAGGAGATGAAGATAAACAGGGAGATCGTGGAGAAGACGGCCAAGCAGGTGCTCGAGGAGAAAAAGGTCAATATCCCGATAAGGATAGGCACAATGATAGAGCTGCCGCGGGCTGCCCTGACCGCAGACAAGATAGCTGAACACGCCGAGTTCTTCTCGTTTGGGACAAACGATCTGACCCAGACCACCTATGGTTTCAGCAGGGATGACTCGGGCAAGTTCATACCATCCTATATAGAAAGGGGTATACTGGAGAAGGACCCGTTCGAGGTCGTGGACCAGGACGGAGTGGGCCAGCTGATACAGATGTCAGTCGAGAGGGGCAGGAAGACAAGGCCTGATCTGAAGATAGGCATCTGCGGCGAGCAGGGCGGCGAGCCCAGGTCAGTCGCATTTTGCCACAAGGCCGGGCTGACCTATGTCTCATGTTCCCCCTACAGGGTCCCGATTGCGCGCCTTGCGGCTGCGCATGCGGCCCTAAAGGAAAAGCAGAGCGAGTCTTATAGCACGGCTTAAGGAAGCAAAACCTTCCCTAAGTCTTCCATTTTTATTCAAAGGCTGCTTAAATTACGCGTAATTCCATCATAAAAGGGGGTAAAAATATGACTGAAGCTTATTGTGTGAAGTGCAAGGCCAAGCGTGAGATGAAGGATGCCGAGCAGGTAACTATGAAGAACGGTAAGAAGGCGATGAAGGGCACTTGCCCAGTCTGCGGCACCGGCATGTATAAGATCGGCGGCTAAGCCGCCTTTGTTCTTTTTTTTAAATTCCTCATTCTCTTCTTGTTCTAAATGGAAGGCCCTGATTACGTGTTAGATAATCTAAGGAAAGCCGTCGCTCAACTGGAGGCTTCAAAAGCCTTTGCCAGTCTTATCCCGGAGGTCAGGACCAATGTGGCATATTCCCTATCCGATCCCAAGAGCAGGGAGGATGTAGCCGCCGTTGAGGGCCGGATAACGGTAGTACAGGGCAAACCGAAGGCATCAGGGCCCATAAGATTCGGCGCATCAAGCCACCTTTCCCGGGTTTTAACCAGTCTGGATGGGTCGAGGAGGGCATGCATGAACATCAGGTTTGACCCGGGCTTGAAAAAAGCACTTATAGAGTATTGCGGGCAGAAAAAGCTTGTCCTGGGTTTTGTGGACAGGGGCAAGGAGCCGCATAACATAGCCATGGTAGAGGGCGCATCCCTGCCCTGGGCCATCGGGGAGGTCCTTAAGAGCACCAAAGGCAAAGCCCCCGACTTCTATTACTCCTTTGGTGCAGTGGGGAGGGAGGATATGATTGTAGTATTGGGGGATTCGGCCACTGGTGTGGTCGAGTCAGCCCTGGATTTCATTTCGTTCGCCAAGGACAGTTAGCCACCTGCCTGCGAGATTCGTCCTTATCTGCCTTATACTGAAATAGGGTTTTAGCGACTCTTCGAATTCTTTAGGGCTGAATGATTTCGGGGGTCTTGGATAAAGGTGCTCTTTCCTGAATCCCAGGACAGGTATATCGAGGCTCCGGCTGTTCCTTACGGAAAATATGGCGAACCTTTCCGTCACCCTGTGCAGCTCCTTTAATACCGTGTCTATATTGTCCCTCCCGAGGGCATCGGACACTGTCACAAGATGGAATGCGCCTTCCCTGAAGGGCAGGGCCGAAAACTTGGATTTCACCAGGGTCACCCCGAGATTGTCAAACAGCTGTTTCAAGGGGGAATGGTGCAGAAGTTGCAGGAGCTCCGCCTCCTCTTCGACAATGGCCGAGAGCCTGATTGAGGGGTGCCTCAGTGAGACCAATCCCGGGCCGCTGAGGCCCAGGTTAAGCCGTCTTTTACAGCCGTTCTTGGCGGCCTCGTCTAAGTAGGACATCAGAGTCTTCTCAGGTTCCCTTGTAGGGACCACCTCCCTCATATCAAATTCAGTCTCAAACAAAACAGGGCTGACCATCTAAGTTGTCCTTCTCCTTTAAGGCTTGAAATTTACATCTCCCTAGTCCTTCTCCTATGCTTTTCAGCTATCCTTGCGGCTCTTTTCCTCAATTCATCCGCATACTGTTTTTGGTCCTCCGGATGCCAGATCCTCAGGTGAGTCCCTTCAGCCGTGATTGTAACCCCCCTATCCTTTGGGTCTCTTAATAGCACATCAACGAATCTCTTTGGCAGCAGAATCCGGCCTTGACCGTCTAGAGCTACTGTCTCGCCCGCAGTCTTGTAATGTTCGACTAATGTCCCCCTCTCGATTGAGTCCTCTATCCCCATGCTTCTGAATTTCTTGTGTAGGCTTTCAATTGCACTATCCGCAGGAACTACCACAAGATACCTATGCCTGCCGACGAGCGTCTGGGCCAGTAAAAATTGCGTGCCTTTGGTCCTCAGACCCCGGTCAGTTATCATCCTGTTCTTGGGTATGGACAGCCTGTTCTTGGGGTCTATTCTGTTATCGACCTTATTGGCCAGGCTGAAGGGAAGCCTTTCTGGCCTAATCGGTTTTTTAGGGGGTCTTTTAGCCATGCCTATTCTTTCGTCTCGAGCAATTTAAATCTGTCTAGGCTCCAAATACTAGCAATGGAGGCAGAAGACTGGAAGAAGTTCACGTTCATCTCATTGACTAGTCCTTCTTCTTATGGGTTGGTGGTCGCCATAGTCGCGTTAGCAATCCTCTTCAGCCTTGGCGCTGATCTGGTGGTCCAGCCACGGCTTGTGATATCCCCCGTCCTTTTCGCCATCGGCTTCATAATAGCGAATCTGGTGCCTGCTTTGGTCATACCCGAACTGGCCCCCCAATTCAAGGAGAAATGGGCATATTTCGTGGTCTTCATAAACCAGGTGTTACTGGTGGCAGTCCTGTTCTTCTTCCTGATTTCAGAGCGGATAACGATGATGGACTCTTTGCTGCTCTGGACGATGCTATCGTTCACTATGTGGATGGTGGTTTTGACAGGGCTTGGTGGCGTGCGCATAGGTCCCAAGGCCGTGTTGTTGTCATCCATCCAGCAGACCTTGGTCTGGTTCCTGATCCTACTCTCCGTCGATTTCATAATCATCAACCCTTTACCCCACCTTCTTCTCTTGTTGTGTGGGATCCTAGTCATAATACTGACATTCCTTTTCAGTGAACATCTCTTCTCCCTAGTGTTCATGGGGATGTCCGGTTTTTGGGAACTGAGTTCGTTCCTTAGGGGCGTTAGAGGCGAGCAATCCTCGCTCAGCATAGGGCATAACATAGATGCTCCGGTCCAGTACCTTAAATTCGAGCAGGACGGCAAGGAAAAGATTTTAGTCGCGCCTTGGCTTCATTCAGGTCCTTTGAGGAGCGTTGGAGGAGGCAGCCTCAGCACCAATTGCATAAGAAAACTCAATCAAGACTACAGCGATTCGTATTTTTTGCACGTCCCAAGCAACCACGAGTACAACCCTGCGGCCGATGTCTCCGAACGGGTTGTAAAATCCATCCAAGAGGGCGGGAAATACTCGGCATTGAAGGTCTCTAGGCCGGTCTCCCACGAGGAGAAGAAAATCAAGCTCTTTGGACAACGGATAGGCGATTGCTACTTGTTGTCATTGAGCAGCGAGAGAATAGACGATTATGAGATATCCCTATTCCACTCGCTTAGGGAGAAATACAGGGATTTGAACATCCTATTCGTGGATTCCCACCCCAACTTCCCGATCAAGGGATGCAGCAATGTCGAGGCATTCAGCAGGGACGCGGAGATCATAGAGGGCTTGCTTGACGAGGTGATAAAGAAACTTTCCAAGGAGCCCCTCCTGGAGGCCGAGCTCGGGACTTCCGTCACCTTTCTGGAGGAGTTTAGCTTGTTCACGATGCTCTTCAAAACCCAGAGGTTTTCTACAACATACTTTATTGCAGATACAAACGGCATCGGGGACAATGAGAAAAAGAGTCTACGCGAAATCGCGTCAAGACTCGGGATAGATTACCTATTCCTGATGACCACGGATACCCATTCACTCAGGCTTAAGACCCTCATTGAGAGGGCGGATATACCGCAGAAGACTCTTGAAGAGGCAGTCAGTAACTCCCTGAAGACGAAAAGCGCAAGATTCCTTTACGCTGAATCACTTTTGACCGGTGTCCGGATCTTGGGGAGGTCTTACTATGAGCTCACTGCGATCACCAAAATACTCGCCAGGGTGATACCCCTGCTGTTCCTGATTTTCTTCACGTTTTTCATATTGTTGTTATGGATTCTTTAGTCCAGTGAACCCAGAGGATTTTCTGTTCCCCTTCTCGTATGTGAGAGACGAACAAAAGGAACTCTTGCAGGATGTCGCTTCTGCAATAGAGCAAAGGAAGGCCCTTCTGGCCCATGCGCCTACGGGCATCGGCAAGACCGCTGCCACCCTTCCACCCGCTCTTTCCTATGCACTCAAGAACGGCAAGACGGTTTTTTTCCTGACGCCCAAACACAGCCAGCACCATATCGTGGTGGAGACCCTGGAGAAGATAAGGGACCGTTTCAAGAAGAAGATAGTCTCAGTCGACATAATAGGGAAGCAGTGGACATGCCTCTATGAGGGGGCACGGGACCTGACCTCAGCCGAGTTCAACCAGTTCTGCCAGGCCCATAAAAGAAACGAGACCTGCAGGTTCCTTAACAACATCAACGAGCCAGGTACCAAAAACCTCTCAGATGAAGCCAAGGACACCATCCATTCCATAAAGGCGAAGAGCCCCCTGCACAGCGAGGAGATCCTGGAGGAGTGCAGGAAGGAGGATTTGTGCCCTTATGAGGTATGCATGGAAGTGGGGAGATCGGCGAATGTCATAATCTGCGACTATTACCATCTGTTCCATCCCTCTGTAAGAAAGGCCTTCCTTGGCAAGCTAGGGAAGAGCTTGGAGGAGATGATACTCATAGTCGACGAAGCGCACAATCTGCCTGAAAGGGTGAGGAAGCTGATGAGCCACAGCCTCAGCGAATTTTCCTTAAACAACGCAATCAAGGAGACGAAGGCCCTGCGGAACGAATCCCTCCAGGAGGCGCTGGAGGGCCTTTCAAACGTACTCCGGTTCTCTGGGAAGTCCATGAAGGCGAAGGAGGCCTTTATAAAAAAGCATGACTTCATAAGGGATATAGAATCGGAGCTTGGGGAGGGGATAGAGCCGTTGGTGGATGATCTGGAGAACTTCGGCGAGGTGGTTCTGGAGGAGCCTAACAGGTTCAGGAGCTATTGCCTCTCTGTCGCCCACTTTCTAAACGAATGGGTGGACGAGGAAAAGAACGAGTCTGCATTCGCGAGGATACTAGATTCGTATAAGTCCAACACGGGCATCAGATACCAGCTTTCCCTGAAATGCCTTGACCCAGCACTGTTCACAAGGGAGGTCTTTGGCCCTGTCCACGCCTCGATACTCATGTCAGGGACCCTGCTGCCCATGGACATGTATGAAAACGTCTTGGGACTCTCTGGCAGGGCCTTGATGAAGCAGTACCATAATCCCTTCCCCCCTGGGAATCGCCTTGTCCTATTAACACATGGCATAACCACGAAGTACACTCACAGAAGCCCGCACATGTACGGCAAGATAGCGCGTTCCCTCTCCAGCATAATCAACTCAGTGCCAAAGAACGCGGCGGTTTTCTTCCCTTCATATGACCTCATGAACGATATACTAAAATTGTCCAGGATAGAGGGGAAAGAATTGCTCATTGAGAAGAAGGAGATGGAGAAAAAAGAGAGGCGTGAGCTTTACAAGAGGATGGTCGAGCTCTCGGAGGGGCGCGGAGCGGCGCTATTCGCGGTCCAGGCCGGTTCGTTTTCTGAGGGCATGGACTTCCCGGGCAGGGTATTGGATTGCGTGGTCGTTGTCGGCCTCCCTCTCGAGAAGCCCACATTGGAAACAGAATCCCTCATAAACTATTATGACTTCAAGTTCGGCAGGGGATGGGATTTTGGGTATACCTATCCTGCCATGAACCGCGCGCTGCAGGCAGCCGGGAGGTGCATCAGAAGCGAGAGCGACAGGGGGGCCATAGTCCTTATGGACGACAGGTTCAAGTGGAAGAATTACAAGAAATGCTTCCCAGAGGATTTCCAGTTCATAATAACAGAAAAACCCGAGATTTACATAAGGAAATTCTTTTCTACAGAAGATAGATGATCGGCCCTTGTAACCTAACCGCCCTTTTGGCCCTTTTTGGATTCCCTTAGCACGTCCTGCTTGTACTTGTATAGGTCCATCTTCTCCTCGAGTTCCCTGTGCCGATTCCTGACCGTGACCTCCGTGACGCAGGCTGCGTCTGCTATCTCCTTCTGGGTCTTCTGCATATTATAGATGTCAGCCGCTATATACAACACGGCAGCAGCCACACCCGCAGGGGCCCTCCCGCTGGTCAGGCCCATCTTTTTCGCGTCGGCTATTATCTCTTTGGCCTTGTCCACCACATAGTTGGGCAGACCGACATTTGCGGCGAACTTAGGCAGGTAATCAGAGGGCGTGGTCGGGGGCACTTTTATGGTCAGATGCCTGGCCACGTACCTATAGGTCTTTCCGACGTCCTTCGGGTCGATCCCCGAAACGTCTGCTATCTCCCCCAGGGTCCTTGGTATGTTCCTCTCCCTGCAGAGGATATATGTAATCGCTGCTATGATGGCCTCGATGCTCCTTCCCCTCACAAGGCCCCGGTTACAGATCTTCCGGTACATTATGGCCGCATCCTCCTTCATGGATATGGGCAGGCCAAGCTCCGAAAGCTCCCTCGATATCTCATTGAGGGCGGGTATGATGTCCTTTTCCACAGACGAGGACACGTTAATCCTCCTCTGCCACTTCCTCATCCGGTACATCCTCTTCCTGGCCTCCTTTGATACAGTGCCTCCACGGATGTCCCGGTCGTATTTGTCTATCTCTGTTGTCAGGCCCTTGTGGGGCTTGGTATAAGTCATGGGCGAACCTGTCCTGGTCTTCTTTATCCATGAGTCTGAATCGAAGCTTCTCGTCTCTGCGCCCAGATCGGCTATGTTCTCGTCGACGACAAGACCGCACATGGAACATGTTATCTCAGCGTGCTTGTAATCGCGTACTAGAGACCCTCCGCACTCGGGACAGACATCAGACTTCTTCTCAGGCTTTTCGCCTGCCTTTTCGCGTTCTTTCATTTTATGCATGAGGTAGGTTAACTTTGAAAATTAGGGGTAATCTAGAGACCCTCCATATTTAAAACTTTTTTCAAATGCATCGTATGCCGGACCTTCAAAAGTCCTATCTTTACGGGTCAGTGCCTATCTTAGAAGATTTTTGAATAAAAACTGTTTTTGTTTTTTAACCGGTAGTTTTATAAACCAATAATGGCCAAAAAGCGCGACCGACCCAAGAAAAGGGGACGGAGGCGGAGGATCGACCATACTGCCAGGATGGGCATAGGCGACATAATAAAAAGGAGAAAGAAGTCCCGCCAGTTGACAGCCGCGACCTTCGATCATGCCAAGAGAACACATGAGACTCAGAAGCACAGGTCAGCTGCGCTGAGGGTGGCCACCCAGATAGAGGCCATGACCGAAGGCATTGTAAAACTCGCGGCCTCCAAGGGGCAGGACCCC
>JAFGQM010000097.1 GCA_016935655.1 Candidatus Altarchaeota archaeon
CCACACGGGCGACAGTATCGTGGTTGCGCCCACGCAGACCCTGAACGACTCTGAGTATCAACTATTGCGTTCGGCTTCAATAAGGATAATAAGGGCACTCAAGGTGGAGGGGGGCTGCAACATCCAGTTTGCGCTCCACCCCGAAAGAGCCGAGTACAAAGTCATAGAGGTCAATCCCAGAGTCTCGAGATCATCTGCATTGGCGTCTAAAGCCACGGGTTATCCGATAGCCAGAGTAGCCGCCAAGATAGCGATAGGGATGACCTTGGATGGGATACCAAACGAGGTGACGAAAAGTACGCCTGCATCTTTCGAGCCGGCAATTGATTATATAGTGGTAAAAGTCCCTAGGTGGCCATTTGACAAGTTCCGCGGAATCCCAAGGACCCTAGGGACTGAGATGAGGAGCACTGGTGAGGTCATGAGCATAGGGAGAACCTTTGAAGAGGCTCTGCAGAAGGCCATCAGGTCTTTGGATATAAAGAGGGCGGGCATATGCGCCGACGGTAGGGCCGAGGAAACCGACGGGGAGAAAATAAAGGCCGTCTTAGAGAAAGCGACCGACGAAAGGATTTTTTATGTATTTGATGCGCTGAAGCACGGCTTTACTATTGACGAAGTCTACAGACTCTGCAAAATCGACAAGTTCTTCCTCGAGAAGATAAAGAACCTCATTGATATGGAGGCTGAACTTAAGGGCAAGAAACTGACCAAGGAACTCATCAGAAGGGCTAAGAGGTTTGGTTTCTCAGACAAACAGATAGCCAATCTCACAAGCCGGAAAGAGGATGAGATAAGGGGGGTAAGAAAACCTGACATAAAAGCGACATTTAAGCTTGTGGACACATGCGCGGCAGAATTCGAGGCCAAGACCCCTTATTACTATTCTACCTACGAGGAGGAATGCGAAGCCTCTCCTACAAATAGGAAAAAGGTCATCATACTCGGAAGCGGACCCATAAGGATAGGTCAGGGTGTCGAGTTCGATTACTGCACAGTACACGCCGTTACTGCAATCCGAGAAAAAGGATACGAGGCGATCGTCATAAACAACAATCCAGAGACGGTAAGTACGGATTTCGATACCTCAGATAAACTTTATTTCGAACCGCTGACTATTGAAGATGTTTTGAATATTGTCGAGAGAGAGTCTGAAAATCTCATGGGCGTCATGGTACAGTTCGGCGGCCAGACTGCCATAAATCTAATCGACGGCCTGAACAAAAACGGGGTCAAAATCCTGGGGACACAGCCAGAGGCTGTTGACACTGCAGAAGACAGGGACAAGTTCGGCAAGATCCTCGACGAATTGAGGATACCCTCGGCAAACTGGGGGACTGCCTTCTCGTTCGACAAGGCCAAGGAGATAGCCAATAAGCTGGGTTATCCGGTTCTGGTCAGGCCCTCCTATGTCCTGGGCGGGCGCGCGATGGAGATCGTCTATACTGATGAAGACTTAGAGGACTATATGAGGGAAGCAGTGAAGGTCTCACCAGACCATCCCATCCTTATCGACAAGTTCTTGGATGATGCAGTGGAGATAGACGTGGATGCTATATGCGATGGGAAAGACGTCTACATCGGCGGTATAATGGAACACATAGAAGAAGCGGGGATACATTCCGGCGACTCCGCCTGTGTGATACCCCCGCAGACGCTCTCCGAGGAGATGATACAACGGATTGGAGATTACACCAAGAAACTGGCTCTTGGCCTAAAAACAGTCGGCCTGATAAACATCCAATACGCAATAAAGAACGACATCCTGTATATCCTCGAAGCGAATCCCAGGTCCTCCAGGACGATACCCTTCGTCTCGAAGGCCACCGGCGTCCCGCTTGCAAAGATAGCCACCCGTGTCATCATGGGGGAGCGGCTCAAGGACCTGATTAAGGACTTTGACCAATCGAGGAGGATAAAACACGTGGCAGTCAAGGAGGTCGTATTGCCGTTCGACAAACTGAGGATTGACCCGATACTCGGGCCCGAGATGAGGAGCACTGGTGAGTCCATGGGTATCGATGATAACTTCGGTAATGCTTACTACAAGGCAGTCTATGGCGCCGGGCAGACGCTGCAGATGAAGGGCAAGGTCTTCATAAGCGTCTGCGACAGGGACAAGGAGAAGATCGGGAAACTGGCAAAGGAACTGGAGAATATGGGTTATGAACTGATAACTACGGAAGGTACTCTTGAGGTCCTAAATAAAGCTAGCGTGAAGGCGGAAAGAGTAAACAAGGTAAGCGAAGGAAGCCCCCATATAGTCGATATGATCGAAGGCAGGAGAATCAGTCTGATAATCAACACCCCGGAAAGGGGTGTAAAAGTCAAGAGCGATGAGAAGGCTATCAGATATGCCGCCCTTGATTTTGATGTGCCCTATGTGACCACCATGACCGGCGCTTATGCCATGGTCTCGGCCTTGAAACAGGTAAGGGGGGGGAAGGTCGCTACAAAGAGCTTAAACGAGTATTTTAATGACTAAGCGTAAAAATTAGGGCTTATTATGGTCGAAAAAATTTCTAAAAAAGACTTCCTGGAGTTTACTACTTCCATAGACTTGGACCGGGTGATCTTCTTGGAGGACGTCTGGGGCAGCCAGGCACATGCGATAATGCTAGCCAAGCAAAAGATCATAGAAAAGAACGACTTGAAGGGCCTACTACAGTGGTTAGAGAAAGCTAAAAACGAGTTTCTGGCCGGGAATTTCAGGCTGGATGAAGAATTGGAAGACGTGCACATGAACGTTGAGGATTTCGTAAAGAAGGGCTGCGGCGATGAGGTGGGGGGCAAGTTGCACACTGCCCGTTCAAGAAATGACCAGGTTATTGTAGATACAAAACTGCATCTACGCGAGGAGATACTAAAACTCCAAGAGGGCATAATAGGGCTACAAAAGGCCTTCTTGAAAGTGGCTAAAGGGAATGAAAAGACCATTATGCCGGGCTTCACCCATATGCAGCATGCACAACCGATGAGCTTTGCCTTTTGGGCGACTGGCTATGTGAGCATGTTGGCAAGGGACCTAGAACGCCTCCAGCAGGCATATGATAGGGTAAATATCAACCCTCTTGGCGCTTGCGCCATGTCCGGGACGTCATTACCTACAGACCGTACAATAACGACAAAACTGTTGGGGTTTAGGGAGATTCATGAACATGCTCTGGATGCTGTGAGCAGCAGGGATTTCATAATCGAAACACTGGCAGATGTGGCAATACTTGCGTCAAACTTATCAAAGCTGGCTGAAGAGCTTGTCTTATGGAGCAGTTACGAATTCAGTTTTATAGAGATTGACGAGGCGTATTGCTCTGGTAGCAGTATCATGCCACAAAAGAGGAACCCTGATGTTGCTGAGCTGGTAAGGGGTAGGACCGGTCATATGTACGGCAGTCTGGTCAATATCTTGACTTCGACAAAAGGGCTCCCTATGGGTTACAACAGAGACCTACAGGAGGACAAGCTCCCCCTATGGTATTCGATTACCCTCATGGACTCCACGCTGAAGATACTAGCTAAGGTAATAGATTCCATGAAGCTGAACAAAGCTAGGATGGGGCAATATGCAGCTACCGGCTTCTCCGGCGCCACAGCTTTGGCAAACTACCTGGTGGAGAAGCACAAACTCTCTTTTAGGAATAGCCATGGAGTTATCAAAAAACTTGTTGACGAGCTAGCAACACGTGGGGGGACTCTTGAGAACATCGACTCAGTAGTCGAGATGCTGAAGGTGGAAGGTATCAAAACAAGGGCCAAGGATATAATCGATGTGATAAATGTTGAGAAGATTTTGGAATCACAAAATAGCCTTGGTGGAACCTCGCCAGAAGAGGTTTCGAGGATGGAGGAAAAGCTGGGTAGAAGTATAGCTCTGGGCGAGGGGGTATTGAACGAGTCTTGGATTGGGATAAACAAGGCTAAAAAGCTAACTGAAGATGTCATAAAAAAATTTCTCTATGGCGGGGAGCTAATGGATTTTTAACTTTAAAACCTAAAATTACGCAAGATGGATATCATCTCCACAAGGAGTTTCAATAAAGAGTTCATTGGGGGGATTCTCAAGGATGCCAAAAAGTTTGAGAAAAAAGGCGACTTTTCCAACATCCTGAAAGACAAGATCTTGGCTACCCTTTTCTACGAGCCTAGCACAAGGACTAGGTTCTCCTTCCAGAGCGCCATGCAAAGGCTCGGGGGCAGGATCGTGGGTTTCGATTCCGCGGAATCCGCGTCTGTAAAAAAGGGGGAGACCCTTACGGACACCATCCAGATGGTCTCCGGATACTCAGACTGTATCGTCATAAGGCACCCCAAGGAAGGATCTGCGAAACTGGCTGCCGACATATCGCCTGTGCCGGTTGTTTCTGCTGGGGATGGCAGCCATGACCACCCGACACAAACGTTACTTGACCTGTACACTATCCAAAAGAGCTTTGGTGGAATGGAAGGACTCAACGTGGGAATCTGCGGGGACCTCAGATACGGCAGGACTGGAAGGCCCTTGTCTATAGGGCTGAGCCATTATGGGGTCAATATGTTCTTCATATCGCCCCCACAACTAAGTATGGACAAAGGCACCATAAGATTCCTAAAGGACAAGAGGATCAATGTAAAAGAGATGCTCAAAATCGAAGATGCGATAAAGGAACTGGATGTGCTCTATATGACGAGGATTCAGCAGGAGAGGTTCCCGACTGAGGAGGAATACCTGAAATTCAAGGGTGTTTATGTTGTGGATAAACAGATTATGGATATGGCAAGGCCCGAGTTCATATTGATGCATCCGCTGCCCAGGGTGGACGAGATAAGGACTGCAGTCGATTCAGACCCCAGGGCAAAATACTTCGAGCAGGCGAAGAACGGCGTACCGGTCAGGATGGCTGTATTGAACAAGGCGATGAAGGAGTAAAATGGAAAAAACGCTAAAGGTCCAAAAGATAAGGGGGGGGACGGTCATAGATCACATAGCGTCTGGCCACGCCTGGGATGTCGTCAAAATCTTGGGCCTTGAGACCTACCCGGAAACAGTGATGGTATTATCAAACATCACTTCCAAAAGGCTGGGCAAAAAGGATATCATAAAGGTCGAGAACAAGGAACTGAAGAAGAATGAAGTGAACATGGTTTCATTACTCTCGCCCTCGGCTTCAGTCAATATAATAAAGAACTTCGAGATTAAGGAGAAGTATAATGTCGATGTCCCGAAGGAGGTAATAGGACTACTAAAATGCACAAATCCTGTATGTATAACGCACGAGGAGCCCGTCAAGAGCAAGTTCTTTGTGGAATCAGAGGAACCACTTACACTGCGTTGCGCCTATTGCGAGAGGATATTGAACAAAATAAACTTCATCTGATTAGGAGTACGTGAACACCCTGAAGTGAATCAATTCTTAGACTTTCGATTCCTCAAGGCCCACATCTTAAGCCTCAGTGCGTTTAGTTTTATGAATCCTATGGCGTCCTTTTGGTCATAGCCCCCGTGAACGTCCATGCTTGCTATCGCCTCGTCATAGAGGCTTTCCCTTGATTCCCGCCCGATAGGGAGGACATTGCCTTTGTAGATGGACAGATACACCTTCCCGGAAACCCTC
Source organism: Candidatus Altarchaeota archaeon (assembly GCA_016935655.1). Next base: position 5,592 of record JAFGQM010000097.1, read on the forward strand.
TCCTGCGATTTGTTTATTGCCGCCATGAGGAATTCCATCTCAGGGCTGTACCAAAACCCGTAATAGATAAGCTCCGATATCTTAGGGATCAATGCGTCCCTTAGGTGCATTACCTCGCGGTCCATTGTAATGCCTTCAAGATCCATATGCGCGGCCCTCAGTATCGTCCCAGCGGGCGTCTCATAAACTCCCCTAGACTTCATGCCTACAAACCGGTTCTCGACTATGTCGACTCGCCCTACACCGTTCTCGCCGCCGATCTTGTTAAGGTAAAGGAACAGGTCTAAAGAGCCTTGTTTTACGGTGTGATCGTTGAGGTTCTCTGCCTTCACCGGAACCCCCCCAATGAACTCTATGCTGAGCTTGGTTTCCTTATCGGGCGCCTCCCTCGGGCTCTTGGTCATCTGGAACATATCCTCCCTAGGCTCAAACTTGGGATCTTCCAACTCGCCAGCCTCATAACTAATATGCATGATGTTCGGGTCAGAGCTATATGGTTTTTCCGCTGTTGCAGCAACAGGTATCCCGTTCTTCTTTGCATAGCTTATCATGTCGCTCCTGCCCTGGAACTTCGACAGGAACTTCTCGTCTTTCCAGGGGGCTATTATCTTTACCTCGGGCATGAGAGTCATGTATGTAATCTCGAACCTGACTTGGTCGTTGCCCTTGCCCGTAGCGCCATGGGAAACGATCTTTGTCCCCTCTTTTCTAGCGATTTCAATCTGCCGCTTTGCAATAAGAGGCCTAGCCAAAGAGGTCCCAAGAAGGTATCTGCCCTCATAAATGGCATTCGCCTTAAGCGCAGGAAAGACAAAGTCGGTTATGAATTCCTCCCTTAAGTCCTCCACATAAACCTTCGAAGCGCCTATCTTAAGGGCTTTCTCCTTGGCCTTCCCAAAATCCTCTTGCTGGCCCAAATCAGCGATAAAGGCCACAACATCATACCCCTCCCCCAAGAGCCACTTGAGTATGATGGATGTGTCCAATCCCCCACTATAAGCCAGAATAACCTTTTCTTTTGTCATTTTTTGTTTCCGATAAGCTTTAGTAGTAAAGCATTCTGCATCCACATGCGGTTCTCCGCCTGGTCCACGACAACGCTTTGCGACCCGTCTATGACCTCCTCGGACACCTCCATCCCCCTATAAGCGGGAAGGCAGTGCATGAATATGGCGTCTTCCTTGGCCTCGGCCATAAGATCATTGGTCACCTGAAATAGTTCGAGTTCCTTTATCCTCTTGTCCCTCTCCTGCTGTGATACATGCATGCTCATCCATGTATCCGTATAGACCACATCGGCTCCCCTGACTGCCTCTTGGGGATTGTGGGTCTTCTCGAATTTGGTCTTGTTCTTTTGAGACTCCTTCAAAGAATAGGACAATATCGAGCTTTTGGGGTCAAAGCCCTCTGGGAAGCCCAGGGTCAGGTTTATGCCCATCTTTGGGGCGGCTATCAGCCACGAGTGGCAGGTGTTGTTGTTGCAATCGCCCAAATAGGCCACCTTGAGCCCCGTGAGCCTCTTTTTTATTTCATAGATGGTGAACATATCGCTCAATATCTGGCATGGATGGTTCAGGTTTGTAAGCCCGTTTATGACCGGGACAGTGGCGTTCTGTGCCAACCCTACGATGTCGTCGTATTCGAAAACGCGGGCCATTATGGCATCCACATACCTACTGAGAACGCGGGCAGTGTCTGCTATGCTCTCCCCCCTGCCAAGCTGTATGTCATTGATGTTCAGGAATATGGCATGTCCGCCCATCCTCGTCATGCCGGCCTCAAAAGAGACACGAGTGCGGAGCGATGGTTTTTGGAATATCATGCCCAGAGTCTTGTGCTGGAGAGCCGAAGAGTATTTATCTGGGTTGGATTTCATATCCCCTGCCGTATCTATGAGCCCAGAGATATCATCTGCACTGTAGTCCGAAAGCGACACTAGGTCTTTTTTCATCCCAGAACAAGCGGCTTGATGGGAGTATAAACAAGCCAGAAGTAATATTTAAATGTTCATAAATAAAAGATATGGGAACAGCTTCATTCTAAATTCATTAAAAATGGTTGCCGAATATCAGCAGGAGGTAGAGCTCAGCGGCCATCTCATCGACTCACAGATATTGTCCAAGGTATGGGACAAGATCCTGGAGATGGGGGGGGACTTCGAAGACTTGGACTTCAGATTAGGCAAAACCAACAAGGATGAGAGCTATGCGAAGATCCTAGTAAAGGGGAGGAGCAAAGAGCACTTAAACCGGATATTGAACGAGATCAATGTCTTTGGCGTAGTGACGCCGCAAAAGGGGATCAACCTCGAGATTGTGAAAAAGGACGGCGTTGCTCCAGATAACTTTTATTCCACTACGAACCACCCGACCTTCGTCTTCCTGGGGGATGAGTGGATACGGGTAGAGAAACTCAGGATGGACGCCATGATAGTAGTGGGCGAGAATGCCAAAAAAGCCTTCTGCAAGAAGCTCGCGAAGCTCAAGGTCGGCGAGTCGGTGGTCGTGGGCGTGGATGGCGTAAGAGTCGAGCCTATGGAAAGGCCTAGGAAAAGGGGGATATTCGAGTTCATGGCAAGCACGGTGTCAAGCGAAAGGGACATGAAGCTCCATATAAGGGGGGTCGCAAAGGAGATGAAGGACACAAAATCAAAAGGCGGCAAGATAGTATTTGTCGTCGGGCCCGCCGTTATCCACACGGGGGGCGACGATGCCCTCTCAGAGATCATAAAAATGGGGTATGTCAGCGCGTTGCTCGGTGGGAATGCAGTGGCGGTACATGATATAGAAAAGCAGCTATACGGCACTTCCCTGGGGATTGACGTGACCACAGGAATAGGAAAAAAGGGCGGCCATAAGAACCACATGCGCGCAATAAATGTCGTAAGGGGGGCTGGTTCGATAGAGGGGGCCATTGATAAGGGGATCCTCAAGGGCGGTATCATGTACCAATTGGTCAAAAATAGGATACCTTACGTCCTGGCAGGCAGTTTGAGGGACGATGGACCGCTCCCGGGGGTCATAATGAACATGGAGGAGGCACAAGATGGATACTCAGATGCTGTCAAAGACGCCGACATAGTGGTCATGATGGCCTCCATGCTGCACTCTATAGCCACGGGAAACATGCTGCCGGCAAACGCCAAAACAGTCTGTGTCGACATCAATCCTGCCGTTGTGACGAAACTGGTGGACAGGGGAACCTCACAGGCTATAGGGATGGTCACGGATGTTGGCTTGTTCCTGGACAGACTAAGAGGGGAATTAATTAGGGATTAGGCAAGTCTGTAAGGGGCATAAATTCCGAGTAAAAAGATAAACATTTTTATAGATAGCCTTTGAATAATAAAGTACCAAAGCCCAGAAAATGAGAAATAGATATGTAGATAGACTGTGTGAGCGGGCACTTTCGAGGGCGCGAGAACCGTGCGTTGTAAAACCTACCAACAATAACAGCGAAAGAAATTATGAAGGTGAGGCTGGCGAGTGGGTCAAAAGAGCCGAGGTCATAGAGAGGCAAGTCAAGTATTTCAAGATGTGCGGCAAGTATACCCAGGCCGGTCTGGCCGAACAAAAACTTGTGATCCTGCAAAGGAAGATAGAGCAACTGAATGGTTCTGGGGGGGCTTGTGAGGTCGAGGGTTACAGTATAGAGGACTCGTCCCCGTAAACTTCATAGTTATTTCCGATATTTATTCTTCTGTTCTCAAATTAGGCTGCGTGCAGTTATTCCTGTAAAAGGTGGTTTTTATATGAAAGTTCCTGAGCATATTGCCCTTATTCCTGACGGTAACAGGAGATGGGCAAAAAACAATAATTTGGATCCTTGGGAGGGCCATAGGGTCGGCATCGAAAGGTTCAGGGAGTTCCTTAATTGGTCCTATGACCTGGGGGTAAAACACGTAACGGCCTTCTCATTGTCCAAGGAGAATCTGGACAAACGGAAGAACCGGGAGGTGGACGCACTTTTCAGATTGTATGAGGTATACCTTGGAGTGCTTCTGGACTCCCCGGACTTGCACAAACGGAGGATACGGGTCTACTTTGTGGGCGATCTAGGTGTGTTCCCACAGAATATCCTGGACCTAATATCCAAAGTGGAGGGGAAGTCAAAAGGCTACAAGAACGGCTCACTCACGCTTTGCATGAACTACTCTGGTAGGGGGGAGCTAGTGAATGCCGTAAGGGGGATCTTAAGGGAAAAAATAGAGCCAGAGAGGGTTGATGAGGCTATTTTTCAGAAGCATCTGCAGACCAAGGTCCCGGAACCTGGCCTGCTGATAAGAACTGCTGAGAGGAGGATAAGCAATTTCCTCCTCTGGCAGCTCGCATATACGGAGATATACTTCTGCCCCAAGCTGTTCCCGGATTTCACTAAGGACGATTTGACGGATGCTATAAAACAATACAACCAAACAAGGAGGAAGTTCGGGGAATAAGATGATACTTGGAAGAAGCGAGATCCTAAAGCTGGTGAAAGAGAAGAAGCTTATTGAGGGCTTCAACGAGGGTTGCTTGGAGGGCGCAGGCTATGACCTAAGGGTCGGCAACTTCTACAGGATAGAAGGCAGCGCGCACCTGGGCAAGGAGACTAGAAAGCTGCCCGATGCAAAAGAGATAAAATCCGAAGGATACAACATCAAACCCGGCGAGTACATACTTGTGAAGACAATGGAGAAGGTGAACATGCCAAACGATGTAGCTGCGCGCGTACTCAACAGGAGCTCTGTGTTCAGGTCAGGGTGCAACTCAATCCATGCCTTCGTGGACCCCGGCTTCACTGGGAATCTGACCTTCGGTTTCCAGAACATCGGGGCTAACGAGTTCGTCCTGGAAAAGGGTGCAAAGATCGCCCAGATAATATTCGAAGAAGTCAAGGGGGAAACCAAGCCCTACAACGGGAGATACCAGGGCGGAAAGGTGGTATGACTATTTCAGGTTTTCCCTTAGCATTTCCCTGCAGTCCTCGCAAAAGTATTTCTCCTTCTCGTCCACGGACAGGATGTGGTTTGAGAAGAACATCACGCATTCATTCTTCTTGCAGTGGTCGAGCCCGAAGCAATGGCCCAGCTCATGAATGGTCTCTTTGATTGCCCTCTCCTTAAGCCTGTCGTAATTGCTCTCCTTTCCGTAGAAGCGCTGGTCCAGGCGGTAGAGGGATACCATGCATATACTCTGGCCCTTTTGCGCGACACCGAAGACGAAGTTCATGCCTTCCATGTACACGTCCACATTGCAAACCGCCAGTATCTTATCCCCGCCGATTTTCTTCGCATAGCCACTTAAATACTCTACAAGCTTGCTAGCGTCGTATTGCTCTCTAGCCTTATCGTAAACGTCATCTGGCAGGGAAACCAAGGCTTTCTCTATCTCCACCTTAGTCAAGAATGACCTTCCTATCTCCTCTTTGAGATCGTTCAGAATCTTATCACTAACGCTCAAGAGCGGCAGAAGTTTTATGACCATGGCTAGATTACAATCTAAAAGGTCAAAAATGAAAAACGGGTCGGGCTTGCGGAGTTGTGGACTTGAGAGTCTATCTCTTTTTCAATCTTGAGCCGCATTCATCGCAGAACGTGGCGTTAGCTTGATTCTGGTTGCCGCAATTCGGGCAAGCCAGGGTCTTACCAGCTTTCTTAGTTGCTGTAGCCTCAGGCTCTGCTTCAGGGACCGGCTGCGGAGGTTGCTGAACAGACTGCTGCGGAGGATAATAACCCGGAGTCGCCTGGATTATGTTGGTCGTAGAAGCCTGCGGCACAGACCCGGCAGGTTTCGATAAAATCGCGGAGATGATGGCGCCGCCGATGCCGCCCAATACACCGACGATTAACGGGATTATTAGAAGTACGATTATCCAGCCGAGTATATCGCCGGGGCTGATACTGCCCATGCTAGACACCGGAGTACCGATCCCGGGCCCTGTTTGAGACGCTAGCCCTGTAATCGAGCTAGCAGAGCCATAGCCATCATAATAGCCATAGTCCATGGATGCAGAGTCCATAGAGGTGGCTACGGTCCCCACAGCCGCCAGATAGATGAAGAATACCATCAAGAAACTGACATAATAACCAAGCAGGTTTGACACAAAACCCGCAATAAAGCCACGTCCTGCACCACCCTTGGCTATCAACCCTGCCAACACTCCAGCTATCAGTGGGACAAACAAAGCACCTATGAAATGGGTTGTGAAAACACCAGAGAACAGGAAAGCCCAGCCAGGTATTACTGTGCCCAAAAGAGCGCCATAGCCTCCTAAGGAAACACAGATCCCCATTATACAAAATGGTATCAGCATCCCTAAGATTGCATTAAGTCCCAGGAAGACCAAAAAACCGACCAGAAGGCCAACCCCCATCGAACCCTGTTCATACGCCATTTTATAGCCTAAAGTAAATGATTACTCCTATAAAAATACATATGTTCGAATACAATGGATTAAATAGTATTTTTAGAATTACTCTTTTGTATTATATAGTTTGGATTAACCCTCCAAAATCAGTCTTCTTCTATGAGTCTGGCCGGCTTGTCCTTCAAGGACTTACGCAGCTCTCGTATTATCGGGGAGATGCTCTCAGTCTCCTCCCCCCCCTCGGCATCCGACCCTTCAGTATCTGCAGGCTCCTTCTGCCCCTTTGGAGCAGGAGGCTCTTCAACTAGTCGCTCCTCCGGTTCCTCTGGCTGCTCAAGTGGTTCCTCACTCAGCTGCTGGTCTAGTCTTTCCTCTAGCTGCTCAACTGATTGCTGTTCTGGTTCAATTGGTTGCGGTTCTGGTTCCGCTATAGCTTCTGGCTCTTCCCCCGATGTTTCCCCCACCGGCTCTTTTGTCTTGGAGGCCAATATCCTCTCTATCCGGCTAGAAATTTGTTCTTTGCTATCCCCCTCTTGGATCCCGGAAGCCTCTGACTCAGCCCTGCCATAAATTTCCGAGGGGCTCATTAGAGTTTTGGATTCCTTCTTCCTAAATGGCAACGCATTAGTCAGCTTGCTGAAAGCAGACTTATACGCCAAGCTAGCGTACTTGGACAGGACAAATACGGACAGGATTCCGCCTATCCCAGACAGGATGGCCAGTGGTAGTGGTACTGTAAAAAGGAAGAGTAGAAAACCGAGGATTCCTGACGGTGGTAGGGCAACTGTCACATCCCCAAAAATAGGGAAAATGGACAACAGGATAAGTAAGACTATGGCAAGATAGTAATATGCGAACCCTAGGCCGAAACCCACCCAGAAGCCCCTCCTAGGCGCACCTCTGGCTAGCATACCCGAGAATATACCTGCTACCAGGGGTATTATCAAAGCTGGCAAAAAGAGGTTTATGTCATCTATGCCTAGGTCGGATTCAGAGACGATATTGTTGGTTATCTCCCTCCACTTGGGTATTACGACGCCATCAAGTAGGCGATCCGGCGAAAGCGGGCCTTTGTCAAGGAGCACAAAGAGTACATTTAAGAGAAATAACACTAAAAGACCAACTATCAGAGCCCCTCTTGTAGAACCCTTCCTATAAGCCATTTTCTGTTTAAAATAATGGAACCGGGTAAAAAAAGGTTACCGCGACAAATCGAGCATTCTCTGGATGGCGTTTCTGGACCCAGACAATGTTGGTTCCGGTACTATAATCTCAGGCTTCTCATTCTTCAACGCTGATAGCATCTTATCCAGCGTGTTCATCTTCATGTTCGGGCATATGGTCGTCTCTGACAGTGGATAAAACAACTTAGCGGGATTTTCCTTCTGGAGCCTGTGCAACATGCCGTTTTCAGTCCCGATCACAAACTCTCTGGTTTTTGATTCCGTACAGTATCTAAGGATACCATTCGTAGATGCCACCCAATCGGCAGCCTCTTGCACCTCTGGTATGCATTCTGGATGAACCACCACTTTTGCATTGGGATGTTTTTCCTTCGCCTCTAGGAGATCATCCATGGACATTTGGTGGTGAGTGGGACACAGTCCTGTTGGCGGGGCCACGATGAGTCTCTTATCTGTCTTCTTACTGACATAGTAGGCCAGATTTTGGTCCGGCCCGAATATCACGGTGTCTGAGTCCATAGCTTGGACTATTTTATCGGCGTTCGCCGAGGTGCATATGCAGTCGGCTTCCACCTTCTCCCAAGCGTTTGTGTTTATGTAAAGCACCGTCTTTGCCCCCGGGTTTTGTCTCTTTACCTTGACAAGTTCATCCAGCTTGAGCTGGTCTGCTAAAGGGCAGAGAGCTGACACATCTGGGACCAAAACCTTTTTTTTCGGATTGAGGATCTTAGCGGTCTCGGCCATGAATTTCACACCGCAGAACAGTATTATGTCCGCGTTTGTATCAGAGGCTTTCTGGGAAAGATCCAAAGAGTCCCCCACGTGGTCTGCGATGTCCTGTATCTCTGACCTCTGGTAGTTATGGGCTAGGATAGTTGCATTCTTCTGCTTTGCAAGTCTGAGGATTTCCTCTTGGAGATTCATACTGATTTATTGCTTGTTATGGTAAAAAAGACTTTGACTTCCCGATAAGCACCACAAGCTCATAGAGCACTCTATGGGCCTCCTTATCTGTTTTAGCCTTCTTTACGACTATCCTACCACTGGCCAGAACCGAGATTTCGGTTTCCCTAAAAACAGCCTTTAGAAGACCCAACTCCTTTGAGCATTTGATGTCCGTAAAGTCTTTAGCCCCCCCTAATGCATTGCAAAGTTTTTCTATGTCTAGTAATCTCTCTAGAGCGTCCACGCCCGTGGATCTTACCCGCATATGTATCTGGCATCTGCCATCCGTAGTGCAGGGTTTAACCTCTGAGATTTGTGAATCAGGAAACGCCTTTTTTATTTTTTTTAGGTAGTCTTTTTCCATTTTATGCTATTCTTAGCATTCCCGAGGGGAAAAGTGTGGGGGTTCAAGTAAACTTTTTATTTATGATACACTCAAAGATATGACCCAAATTCCTTTGGATGTTGGTTTGCGATGGTTCAAGAAAAGAATACTGGTTTGCCAAAGAGGGTTCTTGGCAACGAATGGAAGGACTGGGACGGCCAGCCGCCTAGGGATGCAGAGGCGTCCATAGCGCTTTTCATAAGGATGTGCTCATTTGCACTTCTATTGTTAGTATCAACCATATTCTTCGTCTGGTACATGATAAGCCCCCGCCTCTTCTCGTTGAGCTCCGATGTTGCCAACGCTATAAGAAGCGCTATCATAATATCGGTGATAGTCTTCATCGTATGGTTCTTCTTGGTTCTGTTGGAGGTCCTGGTACTGCGTCGGTTGTTCCTTGTAAAGAAGACCCACGTGCTGTTCTTAAAGCTATTCTACCCCCTGAGTAACAAGGCCAGAAAGCTGCTGAGGGTAAACAGAGACTCGTTCGGGAACTCGTTCGTGAAGGTATCAAACTTCCTGATTGGAGGACCAAGATCGCAGGAGTTCCGCAAGACTATTGTGCTGCTGCCACGGTGCTTGAGGAAGGAGATCAGGGATAGTATTCAAGCGGTTACAAAGATAAAGAATATACCCGTGTACATCGTCGGCGGGGGTGAGGAAGCGCGGTGCGTCATCACTAGGGAAAAACCAGACTCTGTGATAGCCGTCGCTTGCGAGAGGGATCTGGTGGCCGGCATAACCGACATCTTCGATAAAATCCCTGTAATCGGCATCCCGAACAAGAGGCCTAGCGGGCCATGCAAGGATACGTTCGTGGATATCGAGAAATTCAAGCAGGCCCTGTGTACTTTCTCTGTTTAGCCCTCTATTCGACAGTAACGCTCTTCGCAAGGTTCCTCGGCTTGTCAATGTCCAGACCCTTCTCCACTGCTATGTAATAAGCCAGCAAGTGCAGGGGGACTATAAAAACAAGCGGCGATAGTATGGGATTGGTGGCCGGTACTGTTATCCTTACGTCGGCGCCGTTTTTTACCGTGAATGTCTTGTCCTCGTGCAGCTCCAAGAGCTTGGCTTTCCGGGCCCTGACCTCTTGGATGTTAGAGCTCATCTTCTGGTGCAGGGCATCCGAAGGATTTATCGCGATGACACAGACTTTCTCTTCCATAAGCGCCAATGGGCCGTGTTTGAGTTCCCCTGCGGGATAAGCCTCCGCATGTAGATAACTTATCTCCTTTAGTTTCAGCGCGCCCTCAAGCGCAGTGGGGAAATTCAATCTGCGCGCAATATAGAAATAGTCGTTGACCAATATTAGGCTCTTTGAGATCTCCTTTATCCTCTCACGATTGTCCAGTATCACATCTATCTTCTGGGGGACTGACTTCAACTCATCCATCAGCTTATCAAACTCTTTCTTTGAAACCTTCCCCTTCTTTTTCAAGACCTCCAGGGAGAGCAGGATGAGTAGGGTCAACTGACCTAGATAAGCCTTTGTCGATGCCACTGCTATCTCCGGGCCCGAATAGGTGTAAAGGACTGCGTCCGAGATCCTGGTCAAAGTGGAGCCCACGACATTGACTACCGATATTATCTTGGCTCCTTTTTTCTTCGCCTCTTTCGCAGCCGCTAGGGTGTCTGCAGTCTCGCCGCTCTGGGAGACAAGAATCAAAACCGTGTCCTTGTCAATGCCCTTGACTGTGGAATACCTGAATTCTGACGCTACCTCGGCGTGTGATAGAATGCCGTATTCTTGGAGCAGGTACCTTGCCCCGAGGGCGGCATGATAGGCAGTTCCGCAGGCCACGAAGTATATCTTATCGGACTTCCGGATGATATCGGCTGCCTTTCGTACTTCTGATAACGACCTCATCACATTCTTGACTGCTGCGGACTCCTCGAGTATCTCCTTTAGCATAAAATGCTCATGCCCCTCTTTTTCAGCGGATTCTACGTCTATGTCGATATCCAATGCCCCTCTCACAATCTCCTTCCCGTTCCTTAGATCCTTTATCACGACTTTGTCCTTTTCCACGATGCCGTACTCCAGGTCTTCCAGTATCAGACAGCGTCTGGTCTCCTGGAGAATCGCTGGTATGTCCGATGCAACGAAATTCTCTCCCTCGCCGATGCCGACTATCAGGGGACTCTCATTGCGCGCAATAAGGATCTTCTCGGGCTCTTTTGAGTATATCGCCGAGATCGCATAGCTACCATCGAACTTTTTTAAGGCCCCCACAAACGCCTCTTCAAAAGTCTTGCCCTTGTCGACACCCTCCTCGATTAGATGCGCGATGACCTCCGAATCGGTCTCGGATGAGAATCTGTGGCCTCTTTTCCTTAAACCATCCCTGAGCTCAGAATAATTTTCTATTATGCCGTTGTGCACCACCGCTATCGTCTGCTTGCAGTCTGAATGAGGGTGAGCATTATACTGTGAGGGCTCCCCGTGGGTTGCCCATCTTGAATGCCCTATACCGCTTGTTGCGTTGTTGGTTTTGGCTTTTTTTCTAACCTCGTCTACCCTGCCCTTGTCTTTGAATATGGTTATGCCCTCGTCTACCAAGGCAACGCCGGCTGAATCGTAGCCCCTGTATTCCAGACGTTTCAGCATCTCGAAGAGCCGCTCTGTGGCGTTGCCATCCCCCACATAGCCGGCTATACCGCACATTTTTGTCAGGACTAACCCTTTAGCTTTATTATGGCTGCAGCAATATCACCCTTGTTTTCCTCCAGGGCTTTTTTGGCCTTGTCCTTGCTGACGCCGGCCTGTTCCGCAACCATGTTCACATCGTCGTCGCTTATCTCGATCTTGACTTCGGTATCTTCCTCGACCACCTTCCCCATAACCTGGAATATATCCTGGTTCGGCATCTTAGTTATCATCACCTGGGGGTTCTCTATTACTATATTCTTGTCTACCCCTTCAATGACCACTCTCTTGGCCTCGACTTCCTCCACACGGATACCCATTCGCTTCAATATAGTCTGCATCTGTTTAGGATTCATATTTCCAGGAAACATTTTACACCCCTTATCCTTTTCTTATTTTCAATCTTAATAAAATAAAATGAGACTTTTCTTGGCCATAAATTTGCCGGATGGTTTGAAAAAAGGGATTTTCACAGCCGGGGGGGTCTTGCCTGAGCTTGCAAACGTCAAACTCGTGGAAGAGGGGAACATACACCTGACCTTGAAGTTCCTGGGGGAGGTCGATGAAAAGCGATTGAAAGAGATCATACCCGTCCTAGGGGGGGTCAAATTCAGCGGGTTTGGCATAAAACTCAAGGGAATCGGGGTCTTCCCAACCCCCAAATTCGTCAGGGTCGTCTGGGTCGGGGTGGAAGACGGATTTGACGAGGTAACCAACATACAAAAAAGGGTGGATGTGGAATTGGAAAAACTGGGTTTCCCGAAGGACGAGAAGTTCCATCCTCATGCCACAATTGCGCGCGTGAAGCTGTTGAAGAGCAGGGAGGCTTTCTCAAGATTCCTGGAAGAGAACAGGGGGGTTGAATTTGGGTCATTCAAGGCAGAATCATTCGACCTGATGGAGAGCAGACTAAGCCCAGTGGGCCCGGAGTATAAGGTCTTGGAACGTTTTAAGTAGTTATTCCCCCATTTTTTCGGCGAGACGGGTCATATAAGCATCCCAGTGCCTGAAAAAACTTGTCTCCCTGCCTCCTAGCGCTTTCCTGCCCATGGTCTTTTGCTGGGCTTCTCTTCTGCGCGCGAGATTTTGTATGTACCTGATGGCATCTGTGTAGGACAGGCGATACCTAGTAGTTAACTCGTCATAGACATTATGGGCCTTGATTCTTGGATGTTCTTGGCTCTCTAGCACCCCCCTCTTGTAGACCTCAGAAAGCTGTTCCTCGGTAAGACGGCCCCTATAGGCGCCTTCCGCGCCCAAGCCCCCGGTCCCCTCATGGCCATAGGGAACGTGGTCCAAGCTCCTTGGCCTCTTGTCGGCACTATGACCCTTTCTCGCTGGCATGTTATTCTAGTAGTCCAAAGGATAAAATCATTTATTCGAAAAACGTCTAATTCTAAGATGTTCGGGAAGCTGAAAAACCTGTTCAGGAGAACTGAGGAAGAGGTCGAGGTCAGTATAAAGACCAAGATAAAGAAGACTGTAACCGGGAAGGCCAGGCTGGGGGATGACGAAATAGGCAACATAGCCTGGAATTTCCAGATGAGCCTTATGCAGAGCGATGTGGCCATGCAGGTGGCTGAGAGGATTGCCAACGAGCTCAAGGAAAAACTTAAGAATCGAGAGTTCTCAGACCCGAAAAAGGAGATACGGGGCATCTTCAGGGAGATACTGCTAGATGTCCTGCAGTCAGACAAGGCGGTAGACTTCCTGGACCTCATAAAGAAATCCGAAAGGCCCGTGAGGATAGTCTTCTTCGGCATCAACGGTTGTGGGAAGACCACGACCATTGCAAAAGTAGCAGACTTCCTGTTGAAAAACAATCTCTCCGTTGTTCTGGCTGCAGGGGATACCTTCAGGGCAGGGGCCATCGAGCAGCTGGGGAAACACGCAGAGAGGCTTGGAGTGAGGATGATAAAGCACCAAAAAGGCGGCGATTCCGCGGCTGTCGTATTCGATGCCGTGAAGCATGCAAGTGCCAATGGTGTTGACGTCGTGCTGGCCGACACCAGCGGGAGGATGCAGAGCAATGTCGATTTGATGGGGGAGATGGAGAAGATAGTGAGGGTGAACAAACCCGACTTGAAGATCTTCGTCGGCGATGCGCTGACGGGAAATGACGCAGTAGAGCAGGCTGAAAAGTTCAATGAAAAAGTCGGGATAGACGCTTCGATACTGACGAAATGCGACGCCGCAAAGGGGGGTAGCGCCCTCTCCATAACGTATATAACCAAAAAGCCGATTTTGTTCTTGGGCGTGGGGCAGACTTATGGTGATATCAAACCCTTCAACGCTGGGGAGTTCGTAGACGAACTGACCTAGGGCTGCCGATAAATCTATTTTTTACTTCTTCAAGTCAAATAATAACTATGGCAACAGAAGCACCTAGGCAAAGAAAACCACGAAAGACGCACGGGCATGGCAGATGCCCTAGATGCGGAAAAAGTAGTTACAACAACACGAAAAAGTACTGCTCAAGTTGTGGTTACGGTAAGAGTAAAAGACGCAACGATTGATTGGGATGACCAATCCGGAAATCTTCCTGAGCTGGAACCCAAAGGTTAAGGAAATCGAAGGTAGTATAAACGAGGTCCTGGGTATATTTGAAAAGTCGGGCTTTCCAGTGCACACCAACTCCGCGCTGTCAAAAAACTTTAAAAATCCGATAGAATTTGGGGGGTTCCTAAAGTCCTACCCAAGTGGCATAATAGCTTCGCTGGGTGGCGACGGGACGCTCTTCAAGACCATAGGCAGTCTGCTGGCCCTTGAAAAAAACAGCTATCCGCCCATCCTTCCCATAAATTACGGCAGGTTGGGGTACCTGTCCGAGATCACAGCGAAGGATTTGAAGGGGGTGGAAGAAGGCCTGAAAAAAATCCGGGGTAAGAACTACACGCACGAAGAGCTGCCGGTATACGAGTTCCGATTTGAAGGCCACAAAGGTTATTTCGTGAATGACCTGGTCGTTTCCACTACGCACTCCATAGGTGTTGTCAATGTCGTAGCCAAAATCGGAGGCTATGAGCCAATAAACATATCCGGTGACGGTGTGATCGTCTCCACCCTGTTGGGGAGCACCGCATACAACCTCTCGGTGGAAGGCCCCATCCTACTCAACGACGCCATAACGATAACGCCAATTTCCCCCTTCTCACATATCAACCCCTTGGTTTTGGATCCCAAAGAAAAAGTCGAACTCAATCTGACCAAGGCTGAGAAGAACATATCCCTTAGTTTTGACGGGATGCTGATAGAGAGTATGGAGAATGTTAAGGGCATAATAATACAAAGGACTGAGAAGAAAATCAAAATCATAAGGTTCACTAAGGTGGACCTGATACAGAGGCTGAAAAGGCTTTATAGGTTCAAGGCTGAGATAGTATAAGCACATGGACAAAAAGAGGTACCAACCCCCGAAAAGATTTCACAAAAAAGGGCCAGAGTTAGCTGAGAGGGAGAACAAAGGCTTCAATGTCAGTAGCATGGAGGCTATAAGCATACTCGTATCAATAATAACGCTGGCCCTGGCATTCACTTATTTCTTCGGGATATCCAACCAGGGGCTGATAATAGGGGTCATAACTGGAATAATATTCCATGAGCTCTCCCATAAGTTCGTGGCCCAGAGCATGGGATTCCGCTCAGAATACAAGTTATGGATGATCGGGTTGGTGCTGGTAGTGGCATTCGCCTTGCTCACAAAGGGAAAATTTATTTTTGCGGCCCCAGGATTCGTTGTTACTCATGGGATGGCATCCATCAGGGAGAGGGGGGTGATATCATTCTCGGCGCCCCTTGCCAACATATTGCTTGCCCTTCTGTTCTCGGTTATATCAGCCCCGTGGGCTAAACCAGCCGCTTTAGTGAATGTCTTCCTAGCGGGTTTCAATCTGTTGCCTATAGGGCCGCTTGACGGGAGCAAGGTAGCGCAATGGAATAGCACAGTCTGGATTCTGTCTTTATTGTTCTGCGGTATTCTAGGATTCATACTATTGGCTGGGTAAGTTGGATCAGTTACTTTAGAAGTCCATCGAAGAATCTGTTCAGTTCTATTATGCGCCTGGTGACATCGCTGTCTTTCCCGAATTTGTTCTCATAATAAGAGGCGCACCATTGTGGCGACCTCACCTCGCTCCCTTCGACCATATTGTCCGAATACGAGATTATCTTCTCCTCTATGGTCTTGGGTATGTAGTCCTTGGGGGGCAGGCCGTTCTCAGCGGCTGTCTTCTTGTCTATCCCCGCGCCTATATGCACCTCGCAAATGCGGGCGATTTTTTCCAGTTCTGGCTCATCTATGTTTAGGCTTCTTATTATCTTGGCACCCTCCACACCATGGCTCAAGCCATGTACCTTAGACCTGCCGATATCATGGAGCAAAGAGCCAATTGAGGCCAATCTCTTGTTTATCTTCAAGTGCGGCCTACGTTCCCTAAGAAGGTCCACTACATCCATAGATACTTCATGGACGGTTTCACAATGCTTTATGACCTCCTCAGGTGTGTTGAACCTGCGCAAAAGTTCTAGGGCTTGTTTTTCATCCAACATCTTAATAGGTAATCATTGGTACTCCGATGAGTTCAGTCACGCGCTTAAGCTCCTCCATCTCCTCCTTGATGGCCCTGCTCTCTTCTATGGAACTGACAGGCTTGAGAACTCCGTTGCACTTGGAACATCTGAAGTTCGACTCGTATGCTTCGATAAACGCTATGCGTAGGCAGCCGTTCTCGCACTTGAAGAAATCCACCTGGTTTATCTCCTGGAATTCCCTCTTAAGCTTCATTATCTTGGTGTAGGTATAGTTCTTTATGCTGGTCTCGACAGAGAAGGGCTTCAGTTCCCATGTGTACTTGAACCAGCCTTTTTTCTCGTCGCGGCAGGAGTTGTAGGAGACTATATTATATTTGTGCAGTGTGTTCAGGGTCGTTCTGATTTTGGTAATGGGTATCTTAGTCAGTTCGTGTATCTGAAGGTCGGTGCGCGGGCGGTCAAGAGAGTTGATGACTTTTATCCCTTCATTGCCGACCATATCGTAAAGGATCCTAGAGATGATATCTTCCTTAACCCCCATGTTAGTATATTATAACGTTTGGTAATTAAAACCTTTTGTTCGGAATCAAATTGTTTTGTTCAAAACCTGTTTGCTTCGAGCTTGTGGGACAACTTGCTTTTTCGGGTTGCTAAAAGTTTTTTCCAGCTCTTTTCCAGAAAATATTCTATCCAACATTATAGCCAACGCCGCGATCTCGGAGTGCGGCTGCGTTGTAATTGAGATGTTGTAGTCCACTGACTGATAGACTTCCGAAGGGACCTTCTCCCCGCCGACAATGATGAGCTTGTCCTTTCCTGACCTACGGATTTTTTCTATGTTGTCCTGGACGGGTAGGCCATACATGGTCAGGTGGATAATCTCGTATCCTTTTTCCTTGAATTGCTTGACGACGGAATTCCATCCAACCGACCATCTGGCAGAGAAATCCCCGCCCCATGTTGAAACAGCCTCTTGGACGGAATTCAGTATGGACTCGTCTTTCTCCCCGGTGATAACGACTTCCTCGGCACCTAATGCGCGCGCGACCAGGCAGACGTGGGTCGTGATCCTCTTGTCCCTCGATATCCTGTGGCCCAGCCGCAAAACAGAGATTTTCACGGAATGATTTGAGGGAGAGTGGTTAAGAAGTTTTTATTCCGGATTGGTAAATTAACAATACCCGACTATGGACCTTGATGAGATAGCAAAATATGTGAAGGCCAGAACTGAAAGCGGAGAAAGCCTTCCATATGTCCTAGACGATCTGATAGCCAACGGGCTCCCGGGGAAATACCGGGCAGAGATAGCGAGGAGGATAATGCAGACTGAGGAGGACAAGAGACTGTACGAGAAAAGACTCGCTGCGATAGAACAGAAAAAAACCACCAAGAAAAGGGCGTATATGGTTGTAGGAGCAATTGCTGTCTTGATCGTCTCTTTCATAATCATAAACTCCATCATTGAAGGTATCGTCTTGGAGCAAAGGTGGGAAGGGTTTAAGGAAGGCAAGGTTTCCGAAGACCCGGTTCAGATATCATACAATGACGATTCGCCCCTCATCATGGAGAAGGACGGTTACACTTACAGGATGACAAGGCTTGCCAAGTACAAGATAAGCGGTGTCGTCGTGAGCAAAATGTTCCAAGACGACCTGGCGAAGATCTCGCCCATAGATTTTCTCATCGTCTGGGGTGATCTCGCAGACCCTGAGATGGACCGATACCTAAAATACAGCAGTGGATACAGGATGGGTAGGATCGAAGCCACCAATAGATGGGCGGAATGCCCTGTGGACGTAGACTACATAAACATACATCTGTCAAACAACCACCTGATACCCGCAAATGATAATATCGAGCAGGGCATGGCCGGAGTGAGGATAAACGAGGTAGTGTACATGGAGGGCTATCTGGTGAAGGTTGAGTCGGATGCCTTCGGCGGGCCTTGGACGTCCAGCCTCGCGCGCGATGACGCAAGCGGCGGGTTTTTGGGGATAGGGGGAAGCGGCTGCGAAATCTTCTATGTGGAGAGGTTGGTCGTGGGGGACAGGGGTTACCAATGATTAATTTTTATCTGCTGTGCGTCAATATTTAGGATTTCTTATGGCTAGAATCGTTGCTAAATTTGGTGGTACTAGCGTAGCTGACGGTGAGAAGATAAGGAATGCTGCCAGGAGTATTGCCAAGGAGGTCGAGCGGGGCAACCAGGTGGCGGTCGTCGTCTCGGCCATGGGGAAGACCACTAACTTCCTCCTTGAGTCCCTGGAGACCGCGACCAACGGGGAATACACGCCACAGACGAAGGACGACGTGGCGGCCATGGGGGAACGGACATCTGTCAGGGTCATGGCAGCGGCCTTGAACTCAGTAGGGGTGAAGTCGTGCTATGTAGAACCCACCCACAAGGAATGGCCGGTCATCACGAACTCCAGGTTCGTGAATGCGACCATAGACGTGGAAAAGACCAGGGAAAGGGCGAAGAGGTTCATCGGGCCCATGCTCGAGCAGGGCATTGTGCCGGTCATATGCGGGTTCCTGGGAATAGACAAGATGGGCAATGTCACCACCATAGGCAGGGGCGGCAGCGATACGACAGGGGTGCTGATGGGCTACTGCCTGGACGCCGACGAAGTGGCGATCGTTACGGATGTGGACGGCGTCTTCAGCGGGGACCCGAGGGTCGTGGACAATGCAAGGCTCATAAGGGAGATAGACACCAGCGTCCTGTGGGACCTGGCGGTGAGCGGGGCAAAGGTCCTCAAATGGGACGCCTTGAAATTCAAGGGCAAGAATCAGGTTCTAAAAATCGTTCATAACAGGCACATGGACCTGCGCGCGGACGGGACCATAGTAAAAGGTGATTTTATGGAATTCAAAGTCGACAGGCTTAAGAAGCCGCTTGGTGGGGTTACACTGGTTGGGAAAAATCTGATTGAGTACACTGGGCTATTGTCAACGACATCTAAGATACTGGGCGATGCCAAAATAAACATCTGGGGCGTCACAGTGGCTCCGGATTCGATGACGTTTTTCATAGACGGCGAGAGTGTTGAGAAGGGGACGAAGATCCTCCATGAGTTCGTGTTGAGCGACCAGAAGGTTTTGTCAATAACATCGACCAAGGACATCGGCTTAGTCTACGTATCGTCACCCGACTTCTTGGACGAGCCGGGAGTCTTGGGCAAGATAACAGGTGCCATAGGAGAGGCTGGGTTCAACATCCTGGAAGTAACAACCTCAAAAAGCCAGATCATGGTATTTGTGAACTACAAGAACATAGATGCGGTCTATGAGATGATGAGGCTGCTGTTTAAGGAAAACAAGAAATGAGAAAACTGAAGGCAGGCGTCCTGGCCGGGACCGGGATGGTGGGGCAGAAGTACGTGGAGCTGCTCAAGGACCACCCGTGGTTCGAGGTCAGTTATATCACGGCCTCAGAGAAGTCTGTGGGCAAGAGGTATTCAGAGGCAGTCCAGGGAAGGTGGCACATGAACTGCGACATTCCCAAGGGCGTGAAGGGCTTGGAGGTACAGCCCATGGAGAACCTCAAAGGTTGCAAGGACAGCTGTGACTTCGTATTCTCCGCCCTGGGCTCGGAGCCTGCCAAGGAATGGGAGGAGAAGTACGCTGCGGCAGATATTCCTGTAGTCTCGAACGCATCGGCGCACAGGCACAC
>JAFGQM010000011.1 GCA_016935655.1 Candidatus Altarchaeota archaeon
CAAGGATTTGGACTTCTCCGGCGCCATAGGCATGGGCGACGTCATGATGATAACGCCCCTGTGGACGCAGAGCTGCACTTAGAGCAGTGCCAGCCCGAGCGTTTAAGGAGGTAGTTCCTTAGACCTACAAGCATAGGTGTTAGCTGAGCCCTTAAACTCACGCGTTTAAAGGGGGCAGGGGTTCAGAATACCATGCTCAGGAATATTATTATCGCCACGGCCCCCGCTATGGCCTGGTTGGCGCCCTTGGTGTAGAAGGCCAGGAGGGCGAATATGCCGAAGAGCACCGGGGTGGCGCCTATCTGGGCTGACACACCCACCCCGAAGACCATGGTCAGCCCCCACAGAGCGAGCATCAGGCCTGCGATGGCGTAGAGCGCCTTCTGGCCCGACCCCTTCAGTTTGTCGGACTGGAAGATCAGGTACACCCCCAGCACCAGGGTCATCACCGAGAACAAGCTTATGGCCATGCTCTGTTATATGCCTAAAAATATAAAAACTGTTTGGGCTCAGCGTAGAACCGGACAAGGTTTTTTTAATCTTTGCAGTTAAATCAGCATGGAAGAAGGTTCCCTTCTGTCGTTCGGGTGGGAGGCGGGCGCTGCAGCCGTGTCTGAGGAGCGACCCATGGAGGTCGTCGAGGAGGACAAGGAGGAGGAGCGCAAGAGGAAGAGGGTGTCGGAGGCGTTCCTGGGCTCCGGCCTGCTGCTGAGCAACCTGGCCATCGACGTCATCCTGGAGAGGAACATAAGGCCTTCCAGGATAATAAAGGCCGCCAGGGAGAAGAACGTCTTCATGGTCACTAAGGAGTTCATCGAGGAGTTCTTCCCCAAGGAGGAGAAGGAGGAATACTCGTTCGTCGTCAAAAAGGGTAAACCCGCCGCCGCTTCCCAGGTCGAGGGGAAGCTCAGGTTGTACGAGAACCGGGACATAACCGGCAAGTCCACGTCCGAGGGGACGGTGGAGAACTTCATGGAGCTGTTCAGGGACAGGTACAAGCGCATCCGTTCAGTGTTGGAGGAGCGCCCGATGCTGAAGGACGTCGTCGATATAGCCAACGTGCAGAAATACGAGGGCGGGCAGGTCAAGATCATCGGGATGGTGACCGCGCTGAGGGAGTCCAAGAAGGGCAATACCCTGATAGAGGTCGAGGACACCACGGGCAAGGCGCTCGTCGTCCACAGCGGGGATCTGAGGGAGACCGGGACCCTCCTCGTCACCGACCAGCTCATAGGGGTCGTCGGGACCGTCAGGGGCGACCTCATACTGGCCAAGGAGATAATAGAGCCAGACATCCCAGCGACCAAGAAACAGCCAGAGTGCGACGAGCCGGTTTCGATCGCCTTCTTGTCAGACATACACGTGGGGTCCCTGCTGTTCAAGGAGGCAGAGTTCCAGCGCTTCCTGGGCTGGCTGAACCTGCAGGGAGACGGCAACCAAAGGCAGATCGCTCAGCAGGTCAAGTACCTGTTCATAGCCGGGGACCTCGTAGACGGGATAGGGATATACCCTAGCCAGGAGAGCGAGTTGTCGATACCCGATATCTACAAGCAGTACGACTACCTTGCGCGCCTGCTGGAGCAGATCCCGAGCTACATCGAGGTCATCGTCTCCGTCGGCAACCACGACGCCGTCCGCCGGTGCGAGCCACAGCCTAGCGTAAACGGCTACCTGGACTCGCTGAAGGAATTGCCCAACGTGCATCTCGTCGGCAACCCGGCGTGGGTCAACGCCCACGGCTTCGACGTGCTGATGTACCACGGGACTTCTATGGACGCGCTGATATCCTCCCTCTCGCAGCTCTCCTACTCGCAGCCGGAGCGGGCCCAGATAGAGTACCTGAAGAAGCGCCATCTGTCGCCCATCTACGGAACAAAGGAGCAGATCGCCCCGGAGGAGAGGGACTACATGGTCATCGACTCGGTGCCGGACATATTCCACTGCGGGCACGTCCACAAGAACGGCTACGCCAACTACAGAGGCGTCAGGGTGATAAACTCCGGGACATGGCAGGCGCAGACCGATTATCAACAACAACAGGGCCACATGCCGACCCCGTGCAAGGTCCCAATCCTGGATCTGCAGAACCTGCAGCTGAAGGTCATAAACTTCGAGGCCGGGTAGCTTGTTCAGATACCATGACAATGAGGACCAGGAGGCAAATTTCTCGCAAGAGGAGACAAATAGGAGGGATGGTTTCACTTCTGGGGAGAAAAACGGATAAGCCCTATTCTATGGAAAACTTTCATGAGGTCGTGTCCGAAGCCTTCACGAGGAAGCCTTTTGAATACCGAGGGGGCAGGAAAGTTCCTAACGAGGCTGTCAGGCCGGTCGCCCACTGGCTCATACATCAGGATATGAGGTCGTTGGGGATGAACCAATCCCAGCAATCTCAGCTAGGGAAATTGTTGTTGATGGCAGAGAGGGGGGATGTGCACCTTAATAAGAAACGTCTACCAAAACCAGTAGTAAGGAGAATGGATTCGATTGGCTTTACAGGCAACCTGGATGAATTATACGGTTTGTTCCAGAAAGTAAGGGTGAGGAAAAGGAACACAAGGGCTGATTATACACTCTGGCTCGATTCCTGATCCGGGCTTGAGAACCAACCGTATCTAAATGAAAAAGTCCATATGGCTGGCTTTGCAGACAGATACATCAACAGATTGTTTGCAAAGGCCTTGGATGCCCTATGGGCGTATAAAAAAATGAAGGAGAGGGTCCAGTGAATTATGAAAATATTAGGGGATGATGCCTTTTGATAACCTACTTTTTATTCTAATCCCCTTAAACTATAAACATGGCTGAACCTGTCTGGATGCAGACCGTCAAGGAGATAGCGAACTACGCCATCCGCTCCGTGGAGGGCGTGGACGAGAAGAGCGTCGACGGGTTCATAAAGGCGCTCCTGAAGGCCAAGAGGGTGTTCATCTACGGCGCCGGCAGGAGCGGACTGGCCGCCAGGGCGTTCGCCATGCGACTCGTCCACCTGGATTTGCACACATACGTCATCGGGGAGACCATAACGCCTGCGACCCACAAGGACGACATCTTCGTCTGCATATCCGGGAGCGGCGAGACCTCATCTGTCGTTGACTATACCAAGTCTGCGAAGAAAACAGGCGCCAAGATAGCCTGTATAACATCCTATCCGCAATCCACACTCGCGAGGATGGCTGATCTCGTTCTGTTGGTGAAGGGCAAGACCAAGATAGACGTCATCGACAAGAAGAAATACGAGGACCGCCAGGTGATGGGCGTCCACACCTCCCTGACGCCGATGGGGACGCTCTTCGAGGACGTCGTGATGATATTCTTCGACGGCGTCATCGCGGAGATGATGTGCCAGCTGGACAGGAGCGAGGACCAGATGCTGATGAAGCACACTTGTGTCGAGTGAGCGGTTTTTCTGTCTTTACCCTATAAAGTTACATGGCCCATTTTTGCGAGAGATGCTGGCACCATCCCAAAGCGGTCAGGATAAAACCTGAAAAGAGCTTCGGCATAACCTGCCCGACGGTCGGTGAGCCGGTCTCCGCAAAGCTGGAGCCCATCCCTGAAAATGCCACAAGGCCAGTTTCCGACTGTGTTAAGCACTTCTGCGAGGGCGGGAGGGGGGTCACAAGGAGGGCCCACGAACTGCACTCTGGGCTAAAAGACGGCCAGGGGGTGAGGGAGGGGGGCGTGACGTATGCAAAGGTCGGCCCGTACATTTTCTTTGTCAACGAGGGCAAGATAAGGAGGATCAACGAGGCTGGCGAGGTGCATGTCTGGGACGGCAGGGGGTGGATAGAGATGGGCAAGCCCGATCTGCGCCCCAGGGACCGATAGCCCGTTTTTTAACAGAGCCCCTTTAGTTATTGCGACTCGAATGAAACTCTGCGCGGTCTCCGGGAAGGAGTTTCGGATAATGGAGGACGTAGGGCCTGACCTCATATCCAAGGCAAAGGATGAGTTCGACTTTTTGTGGCTGGACGTCGAAAGCATAAGCCCGCAGAACGAGAAGCTGCTTAAGGACGTCTTCGTGATAGACAGGTCCGGCGGCCCGCGGGTGGATATCACCGGGGACTACAACATCCTGCTGCTGGGCTACTACGACGACTATATCAGGAAGGAGATCCAGGTCTATTTCTCGGACAGTTTCACGGTAACGGTGCACCAGGGCCCGGACGGCGTCTGCGACGAGGTGCTGGCCTCGATGAACGAGATGATGCTCTCCGGCAGGCCGACCTCGGAGAGGCTGATCTACGGCTTCTTCCAGGGTGCCTTGGAGAAGGACCAGCAACAGCTTGCCAGCCTGGACAGTGGATTCAGGGGGCTCGTCAGCCAGATCAGGGCGGGTCAGGTGGACCTGGGTAGGATGTTTGCATTCAAGGACAAGATAAGGGGTCTGGGGAGGGTGGTTGCGGACACCAAGGGCCAGCTTTCGGACATCGCGCTCGAGGCGGAGCCCCTGCAGTTCATAGAGCATCCGGACATATTCAAGGTGCATTACGCCCAGTTCGCCGCTTTGAGCAGGGGGCTGGGCGAGCTACAGGAGCTCTCCGAAGAGCTGATGGAGAAGTCCATCTCCTCGCTGTGGAGGGTGCTGTCCGGCACGAGGCGCATAGCCGGCGGGCTTTCCTTCCTGTCGCTTGCCCTGGCTTCGGCGGTCCTCTACCTGGTGCTGTGGCCGAAGGACCTCTTCGGCATCTCCAGTTTGTACATATTCCCCCTGATAGTCATCATAGGCCTGGTCGGCTTCCTGCTGATGCAGAGAAGGATCAGCCTTTGAGCCTGCACACCACCAGCTCGTGGGAGTCGTCGTACGGCCTCAGATCGACGGATTCGGCGATTTCGAAGCTCCCCGAGAGCTCCCCCTTCACCTTCTCGAAGACCTCCTTCGGGCTCTTTACGGAATCCACGCTCCTGGCCTTTATGGCGATCATCGCATACTCCCCGGGTTTAAGGAAAGTCCTAGCATTATTAATCAGAATCCCCGCCTGGTCCGGCTGGGCCACGTCCTGGTATATCACATCCACACCCCCCACAAGATATTGATAAGCCTCCGGCCTGCGCGCGTCCTGGAGCATCGGGACCGTGTTGGGCCTCTTTTTGCAGACATCGAGCAGCTTCCTCATGGAGGTCTCTGAGAACTCGACGCAGTAGACCCTGCCCTTCCTGCATATATCAGAGACGTGACTGGGTGTCGTACCGGTCGATGCGCCCAGGTAGAGGACATTGGACTCCTCCTTAAACGGGAAGCTCCTTAAACCCTTCAGAATGGCCGCCGCCAGCTTGCTTCGGTGGGGGTTCCACATCCTCAGCTCCTTGCCATCCTTCTCGACCAACTCCTCGCCGTAGACCCTGGACCCAGGGCTCAGGTTCTCTGTCGCGAGCGCCTTGCCGATCCTGTAGACCCCAGGGAATCCTTCCATCTGGCTAATTCCTTTTTTAAAAATAAAAGCGCCTTGGTCCAGTTATTTTGCGCAGTACAGCCTTTATGCTCTATCAGCTGTGCTCCGTCAACTTTACGGCAAGAACCCTACATGGTTGTAGTGTAACCGCTGCATGTTTTTAAGTTTCTTTCTGCGAAGAGTGCGATGATTATAGGGGTTGACAGGGCCGGAGACGAGGGCAATTTCCCGATGTATTATGTGGCGGCTGAACTAAAGGACGGGAGCCTAATACGGGCTGTCACGGACCTGGTAAATGAAAGGGACCCTAGGAAGGGTATGAAAAGGGAGCTTAAATCAACGGACTTAAAAGATGAAGAATTGCAATACCTGCTAGATAACTTCAAAGATAACTTCCGATACGAGGAGGTTCAAGGCAGAGAACTCAAGAAATTTAAGGAGTCGCATGCCAATGAGTCAAGAATCAGCGAGAAGTTTGCCTATAAGTGTTATAGGGAGGTTCTGAGAAAAATCGTGAAACCCGGGGACGAGGTGTGGTTATGTCGCGATTTGGATCCGGATTCAATGAAAAACATCAGATTCAAGCTAGGAATAAATCTCAAAATTACTGTCAAACTGTCAAATCATGAGGGCAATGTAGTGATAGCTGACTGGATAGCTGGGGCTCTAAAAAGAAATCTCAAAAAGAATTAAGAGGAAACGATCATCATTGCCGTATGGGGCCGCACTCGAAGGCGCATTCACCCATAAAGCTCCGACGTTCGATATAATTATGGATTACCCATATAAAAATTAAAAATTTCTTATGATAAGGACTTTAAATTCAAAAATTGAACCGATAAACTTATCATAAACTTAGCTAGGCTAGGCTTTTTAAGATGTCAACGTCGGTGTAGTGCAACCGCTACTGTCGGGGTTTGGGCTGTAGTGTAACTCCAAATCTGGGTTGGATGTTATTTTTCAAGAACTTCAAATTCAACAATTTTTTGAATGGTTGGCTAGGCGTAAACATGCGATGCTGGGCTTTTTGGGACGGTGAAGTCGGTGTAGTGCAACCGCTACTGTCGGGGTTTGGGCTGTAGTGTAACGAACTAATCTTCTGATAGCCTATCCTCAAACTCAGATAGCGCCTCGTCGCTGAGGGAGTCCCACTCTGCGAACTCCTTGCTCAAATCCATCTCCTTCTCCACACTGTCCAGATAAAATAAGACTGCCCTTTTGACTATCTCCTTCTCCCCAAAGCCCAGCTTCTTAGATGCCGACTTCAGTTGGGCCCCCAAGGCCCCGGAGACCTGAACTTCCATTTTTGAATATTAGTCGGATTAGGTTTATAAATCATAAAAGCTGCGTGTAACTTCAACCACCCGTAATGAAATTGAAAATCAAAAGTAAACTCGCTTATGCTTTTTTACGATGTCAACTTCGGTGTAGTGTAACCGCGACTCTCGCAGGTTTTGCGAGGTGTAGTGTAATTGTAGTGTAACTGCGCGCAAGGGGGGCTATTTAAGCATCTTTATCAAATCCTTCTTGCTCACATGCGTCCACAGGCTGACTTTACTGAGAATATCGTTCAGGGTCCCCTTCGCAATTTCCTCGTGGGTAATTATGGTTATCTTATGGGTCCCGATTGGCGTCTTCTTCTCCAACCTTATGTGGCTGCCCCGCTGTCTTATACTCACGTATCCCAAAGAATGCATCAGCTTGAGCAGCTTTTTTCCAGAAACCACAGGTTGTTTGTCGGACATTATGCTGGCACTTTAGTCGGTTTGAGCTCCATCATAGTCAGAATAGAGCTTTCTGGGAGCTTCTCCTCTTCCAGATGTAGGCTCACGGCTTCCCTCAGGTTCTCCATGACCTCGTCCAAGGTCTTGCCCTGTGTGAACACATCTATGTCGATTGTCCTCGCACAGTAATGTTCCCCGTCAAAGTATATCTCAGCCTTTATCATAATTAGATTTGATATCTTGGAAATAAAAACCAGGTTACACTACAAAAAATAAAAGAAGAGGCGGAGTCAGGCCTCCGCAGCAGAGACGAACACAGGCTCTTCCTCATACTCCAAACTGGAGACCGTCGCCTGAAGATCCCCATTCCCCTTACCCCGATATATGCTCCTCACTGTGTTCCCTTCCCTTACAGACTCGTAGGCGTACCAGTTGCCCTTTATCTTTCGGTAGTATTTTGTTGGGTTTAATCTTTTTCAAGAACTTCAAATTCAACAAATTTTTTTAGCCAATTAACTATCTGTAAGCTTGCAATGCTAAGCTATTTGGTACGTCAATGTCGGTGTAGTGTAACCGCTCTTGCAGGTTTTTGGGTTTGTAGTGTAACCCGGGCTGGGTAACTAACTCATAAGTTTACGTGCAGCAAATACGACAAATAAAGTGATTGCGAAAGCAATTAGTGCCATTATTGTAGAAATGCTAATGTAATATGGCATTCTAGAAGAATGATACTCAGCAGGTGTAACACCGCAGCCAAACCCGTAGTCTATTTTATTCTTCTCGCAGGGCGTGCCCATAGTGCCCTTCTCTGAGGAATACCACAAGTAGACAAAGGCAAATACTATTATTGCCACTATCATACTGGGGATAATTATCCTTATTCTTTTGTCCATCCTTTCGTCTTTAACGCCTAAGAGCATAAAAACCTGTAGTGTAACTCACTGCATCTCCAGCCACCCATAGAACGCAGCCCCGAATCCGAAGATCCCCGCCCCCTTAAACTCTCCCGCCAGAAGGAAAAGGAAGGGGAGGAACAGGAGGCCTAGTTTGATTAAAATAACTAAACCCTAGTGGAGGGTCTTTCAATGCCCTCCCCTGATAGTCACGGGGGTCAGGATGTCTTTTAGAAGTACCCCACCCTCAGCCTTAGGTATATCCTCCCTCACGATATGGTGTGATGGGTTTCTAGATTCATACTTTACGCTCTCTTTTGTTGGGACCGTTGCATCAAGCCTATGGGCGTTGGGTCTTTGGGCGGGGACATACGCTACCCAATGTCGACCATTCTTACTTAGCCTATGTGTGGGCTGGAACTTGTATATGTGGATTCTTGATTCGCCCGGTTGCCTTGAGGTTGTCACTCCGCCAAAGCCCCAGCCGGTGCTTCTATGTTTACCCCTGGTGATCTTACGAGTAACCAAGCCTAGATACCTCCCTGCCGTTACTATTCTTCCTTCAACTTGGACACTGGGCCTGCCTCCACTTGGCGTTTTACTCTTCTTCACTTCTGACACGGGTATCCTCTTTTTTCCCAAAGAACTCTTTGGAAGACTCGCAATACTTCGGCGTAGTTGTGGCAATTTATTTCACAACGTATTAAATGACAAAGAATAAAAATAAAGGCGGAGTCAGGCCTCCGCAGCAGAGACGAATGTCGGATCCTCTTTTTCATACTCCATACTGGGAGGGTTTTTTTCAAAATCAAATTCAAAATAAAATTTTTGATTCAATTAACTAAGCTTAAATTGCGTATACTAAACTGTTGGGACGTCAACGCCGTTGTAGTGTAACTGCTCTTGTTGCAGGTTTTGTGGGGTGTAGTGTAACTGCGCGCAAATCTATGCGCCATTTACAAGAGCAATTCAGCATGAAACAATAGCGGATGTCCTTTCTCTTAAGAAATTGCAGTCTTCCTCGGAGACCTGAGTGCCCTTCAGATTAACCCAGTACAGATTCTTTAATTCGGTTAATGGGGATATGTCAGAGACTAGAGTATCCATCAAGATTACTGTTCTCAGTTTTGTCAATCCCTGCAACGGGGTTAGGTCGGAAACCTTAGAAGAGACTAAGGATAAAGAGCTCATATTTGTTAGACGTACCAAGGGTCCCAAGTCAGAAACATCAGGGGAGTCAATGGTCAACCTCTCCAATTTTGTCAATCCCCTTAAAGGAGACAAGTCAGAGACTTCGGCATCAAATAAATGCAGCTCTTTCAAGTCCATCAGGTCGCTTAAGAAAGATAAATCCGATACGGGAGCTTTCAAAAACAAATATTCCAAGTTCTTCATTTTCGTCAAAGGAGATAGATCAGAGACATCAGCCATGGTTAATTCCAGCCTTTTCAGGCTGGTTAGACTACCCAAAGGGGATATATCCGAAAGCGGGACGCCAGACAACTTTAAATCTAATAGCTCCAAACAAGTCAAATCGCTGATGTCATACAGGACCGAATCTCCCGTTTCTATTAATGCCGTCTGGAATTTAATTTTACTCTCGAATGTCAATGAGACGTATTGGGCTCCTAGCGCAGCCTGGTAGGGGCTTTTCTCCCTTTCGTATGTCGAATATTCAGAGTTTGAGCAAGGACCCGTACCCAACTTGTCAGGAACTTCAGCAGGAGGGGCCTTCAAGGTCTCATTAGGCGTTGGAGACTCGCCTCCACTCTCAGAAATCCTGGATACGCCCCCCTTCTGTAAAATATTTGGATTAAAGGCAAAGAAAGCAACTGCTACAACTATAATAAGAACGATTATTGGTAAAGCTTTGCCCATTTTATGTGTTTAATCTTATTTGTCAACCAATAAAAAATCATAGGCGTACTAGTTGCCCTTTATCTTTCTGTAGGTGTGGAAGGAGAAGTTTACTAATCAAAATAAATTTCAACAAATTTTTTGTTCCTACTTTCCGTAAACCTGCTTATGCTAAGCTTTTTATCTCAACGTCGGTGTAGTGTAACTGGGGCTAGTGCGCGCAAATCAAAAGCCAAAGAGCCTTTCATAGCTCTTATGATCCATCCATTCCAGAACAATGGCCAGAACCTCTATCTTGCTGGGGTTTACCACAGAGTAGAGAAGTCTCCAGCCGTCTCTTAGGTTGTATATCCAGAGGTTATTGATCCCGTATTTTCTAACGTATTTCTTGGGAATCAGCCTCTTTCTGACATTCCTGCAGCAGAAGAGGTCCTTGCTTATTTCAGCCAGCGCATCCTCTATCTCGTCATATAGCTCCCTATTCCTACCCTTCAATTCTTCGAAGGCATCCCTTACCTCTCGTCCGCGAACCTTATCTCCCCTTCCAACTTAGGTCAGTCCTCTCCTTGTACTTCCTCCCAAGCTCTGGATTCCAGATGTAGACTACATAGCCGTCCACGTCATAGGCGACCTTGTTGATGCCTTCTAGGTAGTCCATGATCACCTGGAAGGTCTGCCACATCACCTTCCTGGGCAGGTTCTTAAACAGCTGGGTCTTTGTATACTCGCCGCTTTGTTCATCTATGAATTTCTCCACCATCAACACAGTCTGCAGTGTGGGCGACCTTGCAGTAGTTTTTTCCGTGCGCCCCTTTGTAGCGTACATTTTCAATAATATCAATTGATATTATCAGGTTTGAGTATAAAAACCAGGTTACACTACAAGAAAGCGACTTTTTCAAATTCAAAATCAACAAGTTTTTGAGTCAATCAACTATCTGTAAGCTTGCAATGCTAAGCTATTTGGTACGTCAATGTCGGTGTAGTGTAACCACGACTCTTGTAGGTTTTGCGGGTTGTAGTGTAACTGAGGACTATTCTTTAGGCATTTCTCGCAGTTCTTCGTAGTCATGCCCTCTAGGGAAGATTCGTAGGAACTCTATCATTCCCCCCTCGATCCTATAGATAATGCGGAATCCCCCCACCCGGACTGACCAATAAGGGTAGCCGGACAGCTTCTTGCCTATTGGGGCGCGAAACTCCAGCTGGAGGGTCTTGTTGATTATCTGTCTTCTGACAGTCTTGTCCTTGACCACGTCTTTCAGGTCTTTGTAGAAGGAGGGTTTGTAATAAAGCTCGAACATTCTAAAGCAGGTTCTTGGTTTTTTCCAGAAACTCGGCCTTGCCCATGGAGGGTTCCTTCAAGGCCTCTTCTATCAGCTCAATCTCTGAGGGTTCCACTGCCTCCACCAGATTGTTCTCCACTAGCTCCCTGAAAAGCTGGAGTTCCTTGTACTTCTCCTTTGATATTGTAACA
Organism: Candidatus Altarchaeota archaeon; assembly: GCA_016935655.1. Next base: position 11,348 of record JAFGQM010000011.1, read on the forward strand.
GTGGCGTAGGCCATTTCGATATTTATTGTTTTTAGAAGAAAAAAGCCTTAAATTCAAAAAAGTGTAGTGTAACTACTGCATCTTCAACCACCCGTAGAACACAGCCCCCATCCCGAACATCGCAGCTTCCTTAAACTCTCCAGCCAGAAGTGAGAGGAAAAGGAAGGGGAGGAACAGGAGGCAAATCGGTGGTTTCATTCCGCAGCAGAGACGAACGGTTCTTCATACTCCAAACTAGAAACCGTCGACTCGAGGTCCCCGTTCCCCTTCCCTCGGTATATGCTCCTCACAGTGTCTCCCTCGCGCACAGACTCATAGGCGTACCAGTTGCCCTTTATTTTCCTATAGTACATTTTTTTCACCCCCTTAAGCTCTTGCAGTATATTCTGAAGGTATGGGCATACCAAGCTATCGGAGGTCTTTTGTGAAAAGTGAGCAGTGAAAGGGATGATGTCGGCTGCCGGGGTTTCCCCGGTCTCCCCTACCCTGCCATGCGCGCGGATTGTAGTGTAACCGGCGGTTTTTGAGGTGGGTAGAAAGCGTGTGTCGTGGGCGATCCTGCGGGGCCCTGGGTGGCTTGTACTCACTGCTCACGGATGAGCAGTGAATGAGCAGTGAGGCGTGGTGTGACTGTTGGATGGAATTGACTATTGGTGTGGGTTTTGTAGTGTAACTCAAACTTTCCTAGCCAGCTTAATGAACTCCTCCCTACTGATGCCAATCTGCTTCATTATCTCGTTTATGATTCCCGGCCCCAGCTCCTCATTCCCATGAATGGGGACCATGGTTATGCGCCCGTCAGGATGGGCATATTTAGCGTGGGCACCGACCTGATGCACCTTCTCAAAGCCAAGCTTCTCTACAAGCTTAGCCATCTCCTTGCCAGAAAGTCGGGGTAGTTTCATACTGCAACCTGGACTCTGTGGGCGCCAACGAACTCCATCGGCTCGACCTCCATGCCTGGCTCTAAGTAGGCCTTGATGGCCTCCTCTATTCTTTCCAACGCCTGTTCTACCGTCTTTCCCTGGGTATGACAGCCCCGGAGGTCCGGCACTCTGGCTACATACCACCCCGCGCTGTCCCTCTCCAGAAGGACTGAAAAATCCATCACCTTCTTTTCCATGATTAAATTTCTTGCTTCAATAAGAAAAAGCAGGTTACACCACAAAAAAGAGGTTATTCTCAAGGAATTTCAATAATTTTTTTCAATGAGTTGGCTTATCGTAAACTAGGGGTGCTGAGTTTTTTACGATGTCGACGTCGGTGTAGTGCAACCGCTCTCACAGGTTTTGGGGAGTGTAGTGTAACTGCGCGTACTGTAGTGACCTTTCTTTCTCTAGAATCTTAATAATATATGCCAATGCCGAATGTGCACAAACCCCAGGCCAGTCAACATAGAATCATCGATTTTTTGGATCTAGGGCCGGGAGAGGGCGAGAGGCTGCACATGCTCTCCACGGCAAAAAAGGCTAGGCGGCTGGTTGGGATCGACATCAGACCGCGCCCTGAACTACTCTCAGGAAACAAGTGTGTTGAGTGGATACAGGGAAGGGCAGAAAATAAACTGAAGGACATACCCGATGGGAGCGTACGTGTGGTGAACTCTGACATGTTTGTTCCATCTTTTCTCGGGGAGGAGAACGTAGATACTACGGCTAAGTCGCTTCCCGAAATCAAACGCGTGCTCGCCGAGAATGGGAGGTTCTATGCTACCACCCGCTGGGACCAGACGGATATTGCAAAAGCAATACTCCGAAGTATGGGCTTCCGGGTCAAGCGCAGGCTCTTGGAGGAGGGTGACACTTTTACCGGTGACACTGCACATGCGATGTCAATGGTGTACAGGTACGGCTGGCCCCATACTGTCATGCCTGTGAGGATGGTGGCGATCAAGCGTGCAGAGAAAAAGTAGTGCAACTACTGCATCTCCCAGAGGGCGTATCCCCCTCCAGCGTTTCTTATCGGAAGGCCCTTTCCGCGCGTCCCTTCTTCTCAAGTTCCTTCTGCGCCCTCTTCTTCTTATTCCTTACCAGGTCTCTTTTCGACATGGACATATTTCTCACCCTGCTGTTTAAGGCCGTAATAAATAAAAACCCGCCCGAGATTTGGACGGTGTAATCTTTTAGAACCAATTTCAAAAATTAATCTAATTTACTTTCCGTAAATATGCTTAAGCTAGGCTTATTGGGATGTCGACGTCGGTGTAGTGCAACCGCTTTTGCTGTGGGGTTCTAAAGACTGATTACTCTATTAGTTCAAGGAACTCCTCGGTCGTCATCTTGAGGTCCTTCTTAATAATCTTCTTGAGCAGACTTCGGTCTATCTTCTCGCCAGCGTGGACGGGTAGGACTATAGACTTGCCATCATCTCCTCCCTCGCCTTCAAGGTAGCACTCTATCGCCTCTTTTGTGCGTTCCATGAGCTCATCTACCGTCTTCCCCTGGGTGTGGCAACCTGGGAGCTCCACGCCCTCCATTCCGGCTTTCAGCTCCTCCGGCTCCCCACCATACTCTAATATAGCGTTATCGTGGACCTTCACAATCTCCTCAGAACTTATTGTAACGCTAGGGCTAGTCACATTTTCGCCAATCTCTTCATCAATTCCTTGTTTTCGTCCATCCCCTTCTTGGCGACTTCGGACAAGGTCTTTGGCGGCTCAGAGGTCATTGTATTATCTTGAGTGTTTGAACATAAAAACTGGTTACAGTACAAGAAATTCAACAACTTTTTTGAATCTGTTAACTATCCGTAAACATGCTTATGCTTGGCTTATTGGGATGTCGACGGGGCCCCGGTCCGCGCGCAGCTTGTGGGTTTAAGGAGTTCCTTAAACCCGTGTTGGATGGAATTAGCGGCCAATATAGGTTTTTGCTTAAACTCGTGTAGTTTGAGGGTTTAAGGAGAAACTGAAAGTCCCTTAAACTCATATAGTGTAACCCGACAACGACATCGCTTTCCCAAAGCGCTGGAGGCGCATAAATTATTTTTGTTACCCTAACCACTAGAAAACAACATACGTTCAAATCTCTATGAAGAAGATTTCTTCTTGTCCTTTAGTCCTGGGTTTAAAGACTTACCACATTTCTTGCAAAACTCAGAATCCTCATCATTCTTAGTTCCACAATAAGGACATCTCACCACAACCTTCTCAATTACATGAGGTTCCGGAATCTGGGGTTGATTTGATAGACCTATTGTGTGCTGACTTTGTTGAGGTAACTGTTGAATTATCACCTCTGTTTTACCTCCAGCCGCAATAAGCACTAAGCCTATCATGAAAAACACAACCCATATTATGATTCCGATAATAACCCCTAATATTGTCAGGATGAAGAATAGGCCTAGAAAAAATCCAACAATCCAAACAGCAACTCCGGCACCTGCTCCCCCTTTTTTGTCCATTTTTAACTGCAAACCTCCCTATACTTTGTAACAGTTTTGCATTCTCTGCGCTCTTTGAGTACATTCTCACACACCCTCCTAGTTGGTATGGGCGAAATAACTGAACAATCACATCTACTGGCGTCGCCCCAACCAATCCCCCTATCATATTTAAATGTCTTCGAAGATTTAGATTGTATGTACTCCCCATGGTCTTTTGGGTATTCCTCCCCAGCAATCCAAAAAGTTGTACGTACGTTAAAATATCCCCCCTCAGAATCCAGATTTGTGACTTTACATTCTAGATAAATCCAATTAGCAAAACCGCCTACTTCACATTTTGTGGTTTCCTTGATATAGTCCAAGTTTTCATTTCTACAGACTAAATCAAGATAAGGAACCTGTTCGCATTGCTCCTCTTGGTAAGCTACTTGGCGACAATATGGTGTTATGACGCCACCAGTTGGGCCTGGTGTTATGACGCCACCAGTTGGGCCTGGTGTTATGACGCCACCAGTTGGGCCACGTCCGCTAATACTAAATATGAATAATATCACAAAGGCGATAATAACAACACCAGCAACTACCCTCAGATTACTTGCAGATTTTCCTTTTGCTACGGGTTCTGCGGTGAGTTCTGACTGTCTCGTATATACTGGTTCTCCACACTCACCACAGAACTTATCTCCCTCTTCTATTTCCTCACCGCATTTAGGACATTTCATTTTTGTTTTATAGTTTCGCCGCACTTACGACAGAATTTGTCATTATCTTTGAGTTTTGCACCACATTGTTTACAGTATTCCTGCTTCTTTTTAGGCTTTTCCTCCTCCTTTTTTGGTTTAGAAGTTAAGGATTCGGCACATTTCTTGCAGTATTCTGAATCTTCATCATTCTTAGCACCACAATTAGGACACTTTACAACTACCCTTTCAATGACTCTGGTGTGTGGTTGTGGCGATACTGTAGTACGATGAATTGGTTGCGGTTCCCCTTGAATAATGATCTCCTTTTCTCTGCCTCCACCAATTGCAGCACCTGTTACCATCATAGCCAATCCAATGATAAACCCTGCGGGTGTTAACTGGATTATAGTCCTATAGAGCTTGGCCTTTTCACATTCATCTGCAATATCCGAACTTGCTGAGCTTCCTACCTTGCCAAAAGCCGAGTCACAAACATTTCCAGAGAGCTCTATTTGTGATTTTTCCTGAGCAGTGAAAGCGAAATAGGCTATTAGAGACCCTATTAGGAATAGGAGTCCAAAACCTATCAAAGCTGCATTAGCCATTTTTCAGAAATCAACTTTGTAACCACAAGCTAGTTACAATTGAAGGGAAAAGTATTAAAAGCTTTCGGAAACCCAAAATGGCCGGTTGCGCGCAGTGTAGTGAAACTTTCCATTGTAGTTTAACCCACAACGACATCGCCTTCCCAAAGCGTCGGAGGCGCATAGTTTTACTCTATATTATCTCTCTTGGCTATATTAAGAAAAGATGACCAAGATCTCCTTAAACCCCCCAGGACCGGCTGCTTTTTGTTCTTTGACGCCTTATCTTTGACAATGGCAAAGGGTGAAAAGATCGATAAGGAGACAAGACGCAGGTTGGAGGAGTTTTTGAGGCCCGGACGGGAGGAGGATTTTGGTCTAGCGTGTAAGATCATACGGGATCCCAAATTCATGATATGGTTTCCTGAACATGATATAGCACGCAATATACAGGATCTTCATAAGCTGAGTAAACAATTGGGTTGGCCCATACCCGAGGAAGTGCAGGCAAGGATAAGATAATGCCCCAGATGCGAACTGGCAGGAGAAAATATGAGGCCAGCTTAAGGTCGAAGGGATTGACGAACCGACAAATAAAAAAACTCAGGCACCACATTGACCCGGTCGAGGGCGTAAAAAGGGGGATGCACAAAAAGAAAAGAAGATAGTTACACTACAGCTTTTATCCCTTCTGGATTATCATAGCCTCTTCTTGCCATAGACCAGCCTTCTTAGCTCTGCCTCGGCCTTCCCCCAGCCCTCGCTTTTGCCTCTCTCAAAGAGTTTGATCGCAATCGATCTTGCAGCTTTTTGGCGTTTTGTCAGTCGATACCCCCTCAGATCGGATATGCTCATAAACCCTCTTTTCAGTGAGTAATAATAATCTGCAATATGGGCCCTGAATTCGTCTCGACTAATGAGGACGTGGCTTGCTTCATGGAACGGGGTTGTCCTTTCATATCTCGTCCTCATCCACTTATCGCACATTATGAACTCGGGTTCCTTGACGCCAACAGCACCAGGTTCCAATCCCCTCCCTTCCGCCTTTGTGATGTTCCCCCTGCCAAGACTGTCCAAATACATCCGTCCCCTATCAAAGATCTCACTAAAATTGCCCTCTTTGATAGCTTTCTCAACATGCCTCCTCTGTACCAGGGTCATCTTGCCACAGAAACTCTTAAACGTCCTTTCCTTATGCTCCTTGGAGGCCCTGGGCATCAGTATATCGATCAAATCGCGAACCTGCCTTCTTATTTCCCTCTTCTCCTCAGGTGAGAACCTCCCGGTGTAGGGCCTCCTTCTGTCCCTGTTCACCAGTTCGACGTAGTCGAGCATGGGCTTCGAGAAATCCTTTACGGTCTGCAGCCTCAGGTGCTTAGGCCTCTTGCCGGTCCTCAGGAACTCCCTGAACTTCCCCCACTGCTCCGGCCTTCTCTCGGCCAGCCCGCCGATCCGCTTGAGGAGCGCGTACTGTTCGGGCCGTCTGTTGGAAAGCATCAATACGCGCGCGAAGGCCTCGATCCTCTGGGGGCGGGTTTTCGGTTTCATAGGGCAATATTACCGAGTAAAATCTAAAAAGCTTTGTCGGACGCCTTAAAACCCGCGGCGACCGTTTTCCGGTTTTTAAGCTTAGTGTATCAAACTGATACACTATGGAAAACTCTAGGGTGAATATCACAATCCCGAAGCAGATGTACTCCTCGGTGATGCGACTCGTGAATCTAGGCTATTACAACTCCTTCTCGGAGGCAGTCCGGACCGGGTTGAGGGACGAGGTGTTGAAGTATCAAGTGCCGATGGCAAGGCTTACCGAATCGGAATTGAGGGAAATAGACGAGGGTTTTGCAGACATAAAAGCAGGTAGAACGAAGTCCGCCGCCGAGCTAGCAAAGGAGCTTGGATATGAGCTTTGATGTAAAGTTCACCAACAAGGCGGAAAGGAATCTGAAGAACATCCCGGAACCATTTAGAAAAAGGCTTTTTGCCGCAGCTTCCGCCCTGGGGAAAAACCCCTACCCGCGCGGGTTGGAAAAACTTACGGACAGGGGGGATACCTATAGGATAAGGGTAGGCAAATATTGGATAGTCTGGTTTATCGATCATGGAATGGTCCATATAGTCAACATAGATAAAAGGCCGAAGGTCTATTAGCACCATCCAGCGGCTTCAGAACTCCTCAATCTTCGCCTGGACCTTGCCCGAGGCCTTCAGCTCCCCCCTTATCCAGCCCATGGCGTTCTCGACCACGGCGTCGATGTCTGTTTCCCTGAGCTTGTCTGTCGTCGGGATGCTGAAGTTCTTCTCGATGCTCTCCCTCGAGTCGGCCCCCACCGCGTGCAGCGCCTTGAAGACCGGGTGGCCCTTCTTGGGAACCCTCTTCGGCTTGGAGACTGCGAGCCGTGTCCGGACGAAATGATATGCGGCCTTCTTCACGCTGTCGATGCCGTTGGCCTGCACGAAGTCGATTTCATCGCCGGTCAGCCTGACCATGTTTAATCTAATGAAACAAAGGGGAAAAAGCTTTATGGTCGAGAAGGCTTTGTAGATTAAGTGGCCCGTGGAGAAAAAGCCCGGTTTCTGAAGAAAAAGTGGATTAGAGGCAACTTATGTTCTAGGAAGTTGGACTAGTCAACCGTCGAAGGATGAGATAACCAGTCCCCCCGAGAATAATTGAAGATACTCCGCCCAAGACCTCTTGATTGCGTCGTCTCTTATCCCTTGCACCTGATCCCGCCAATAGACGTCCCGCAATCTCTGGCCTAACTTGTAGCCTATAAAAGCTGCAATCGCGACGGCGATTAGAACAATGATTATTGTGCCCAAGTCCATGCGTTAATTATGCCATCTTTAAGAAAAAGTCGGCTTAAACCCAAGTTTTCTACAAAGCCTAGCTTTGTTGCGCACCTTTTCTGAGATGTGGCTCTAATACTACCAATGGGCATTGACTCAATCCTTGATTCAATCAAGAGGGACATAGGCAATCTCGGAGTTGGAGACGAACTTCCTTGGGTTTTCCCTAAATGTGGGAATGTGAAGGGCTTTTATGGTGACGATCCTGTGGTCTTCCTTTGCCCGAACCCGAGCTTTGGCAAGATGGGGGACGAGTGTGAGGATAGGCATCTCAAGTTCTTCTACGGACAACTAGAGGTGTATGGCTTTGCCAATGCGCACCTCACGGATTTAGTAAAGACTCGAGTGAGGGATTTTGATATTAAGAAGGTGCTGAGGGACAAAACGGTGCTTGAAAGGAATCTGCCCATCCTCAAAAGAGAGCTTGATGAAATAAGACCCAGTCTGATAGTTCTAGTGGGGGAATCCTCATGGCGAGATAGATGGGGGCCGTGGTTTAAACGCGGATGGGGTTCAAGCATAGAGGACTTCTTAATAGACTGTTGCCCACTGGCAGAGATTATAGGGATTGTCCACTACTCGCAACAAGCCAAGGTCGGAGAAAGGCGGGATGAGCTTATAAACAAGCTTAAAGAACTAGATGCATTAGTGCATTCCTGAAGAAAAAGTCGCCTGCTTGAAGAATAAGTCGGCCCAAATCAGACTTTTTCTACAAAGCCGGTCTTGTCGAAAAGATTTTTATTCATTGTCATTGAATAAAATATACAATTTTTATTCGACGTTATCGAACAAAATGTTAGAGAAGGTCGAGCTGAAGCGGGTGCTTGTAGAGCAAAGAAGGAATATGCTTAGGAAGGACAGGGGAATCCAAAGAGAGGCCCTGAAAACTGTCGAGAAGAAGATAAAGCTACCCCACGTCGTGATGATAACAGGATTGAGGAGGAGCGGGAAATCAACATTGTTGAGGCAGGTCATGCATGACTACTACGGGGATGAGGAATTCTACTACATAGATTTTGAGGATGAACGCTTCCTTGGCTTCGACGCCAGGCGCTTCAACGACATATATGAAGCCCTTTTGGGGCTATTCGGCGAGAAAAAGACCTTCTTCATAGACGAGATACAGAAGGTCCACAGCTTCGAGAGTTTCGTCAGGAGATTCTACGACGATGGCTTCAAGTTCTTTATAACTGGCTCCAACTCCGAGCTCCTCAGCAGGGAGTTCGGCACTAAGCTTACAGGCAGGCACGTGGACTTGGTAGTCCAGCCGTTCTCCTTCAAGGAGTTCCTGGGGATGAGGGGCTTTGGTCTAGGGAAGGACACTATCCACACTACAAGCGGGCGGGTGAGGATAAAGGAACATTTTGATGAATATCTGGAGAAGGGCGGCATGCCGGAATACCTGCTCCACGGTGATATTGAGATACTGATGAGGGTATATGAGGACATCGTTGTGAAGGACATAATCGCAAGGTACGATATAAAGAACGACCTGCAGCTGAGGGAGCTCTACCAGTACCTCATAACGAACTTCTCAAAGAAGTTCAGTTTCAATTCCTTAAGAAGGACAATCGACCTAGGGAGCGTCGATACCGTAAAGAGGTACATCGGCTATCTCCAGGACACGCATCTGGTCAGCTTGGTGAACAAGTTCGACTACAGTTTGAAAAAGCAGCTCATAAACGACAAGAAGCTCTACGTCCTCGACAACGGTTTCATATCCGCCATCTCTACTAAGATAGCCGAGGGGAAGGGTTGGATGCTCGAGAATCTGGTTTTCAACGCTTTGAAGAGAGACAGGAACATCTTCTATTATGGAGGGAAGAGGGAATGCGATTTTATAGTGGTCGACCGCGGCAGGATCGATGCGGCAGTCCAGGTATGCTATGAACTGACAGGGGAGAACAAGGAGCGAGAGATATCCGGCTTGGTCGAGGCAATGGACAAACTGAAGCTCAAGGAAGGACTGATACTGACTTACGACCAGGAGGATGAGATCAGGTTGGGGGGCAAGCGGATTGTGGTCAAGCCCGTTTGGGGTTGGATGTTAGAGATGTAGCGGTATGGATGCGGAAATGGCAAAGCCGGCCTATGCATACCTGGGTATGAGCCCCCGCTGTTTTAGCTTTCCTGGGGTAACCCCCTTACCCGGCTCTGCGGCTCTGTCGAGGCCGGCCAGGGCGTTCACCAGACTGTCAGAAGCGAAGGCGATGCGTTCGGACCACTTCTCGAACATCGACGGCTTGACGGGCCTTTGTGCGCCTATCCTCCCGCCCATCCTGACCTTGAGATACTCCCTGACGGTCGACGGCCTGAAGGCCGTTAACCTGTCCAGGTCTCTCCGTGTGGCGTGCCTGCCCTCCGCTATCCGTACCGCGGTCTCAGCGGCCATCGCATCCGCGCCTCCTTCGTGGGCGGTACGGGCGGTATACTGCGACCAGAAAAGGGGGTTCCTCTTCACCAGCTCCCTGGACTTCTCCAAGGCCGCCCTGACCCTGTAGCTGCCTGCGTTCTCCAGGAACCTGGCCAGGTACTCCTCCACATCCCTCGGGTGGTCCATGTAGTACCTAGTTAAACGTGCCTCGTAGTTGATGGCCTCGAAGTAGTTGTGGGCGAACTCGTGGGAGACGGTGTTGAGCGCCTCCTCGCCCTTCAGTCTTTCGGAAGCCCTCCTCGAATTGAGCAGCTCCAGCCTCTTGAGGGTCTCTGCGGGGACCACAATCCTGGTCCTGCCTATGTACCTGCGCCCCCTGTTGTCGACGAGCACCTGGCTTATGTGCTCCCCCTCCTTCACAAAACCCCCCCCGCGCCTGGCCTCCTTGGCCGGGACCACCTCCATGTTCCCCAGCATCTTCTTATAGAGCCTTCTCTCCCAGCCCCTCGCGATCTGACCCCCCTGGGCCTCCGCAATCGCCTTGTAGAGCGCCCCCCTATGTCTCCCCTTGAGCTTCGGCATCTTCTTCTAAAACAGGTTCTTCCTTTAAGTCCTCCTCACTCCGGTCGCTACCCTCCTCGGGTTCCGGCTGCCACGGCAGCTCCACGCCCTCCAGGGCGAAGTATTTCCTGAACCTCCCGGTCGTGGAGATCACCTTGGTCCTGCCCTTCTTGCGAATCGTGATGAACTCCTTCTTGCGGAGCTCCTTGATATATTCGTACGCCCTGTTGCCGATTACCTCCACCACCTTGCTCTGGCTTATGGGCTGCTTGTAGGCTATCAGCG
>JAFGQM010000098.1 GCA_016935655.1 Candidatus Altarchaeota archaeon
CGAAGTGGCCATGGGCGGTGAGGGGGTTATAAAGGACATAGTGGTGCACCTGCCGATGAACCTTGTGGACCTGAAGTGTAAGCCGGGTTCCAACGGCGTCAACTTCACTGTCCTGCTGTACAACCAGGACTGCGACTCGGACAGAAGGTATGCGCCGTATCCACAAAACTTTCTCGGAGTGACTGGGATTACAACATACTGCTACCACATCCTCAACATAACGACGCCGCTTCCGATAGGCACATGCGAGCTGTGCGACCCCACCACCCACCAGAGCAGGAAGGGGTGGGTGTATATAGGAGACCCGAATGGTGTACCTGCCAGTCCGAACGCCGGTGATCTGGTCGAGTTCTGCTGTGATGCAGGATTCAACATGCACGTGAGGGTCATGAAGAGCATCAAAACGCCTGAAAATCAAATTGAAACTGTGAGCAATCGCATCGACATACTACAAAGGAGGTACTGGGCCGTTCCAGAATCATGGAAAATAACCTAAGAAAAATGGAAACAGACAAAAAAGGGCAGCTGTCCTTTGACATGATATTCGCAATCATAATGCTCCTGATAGTCCTGGAGTTATGCGCTGAGTCATACAACAGCATAAGAGCGTCCTCACAGGACATCGAGACCCTGTCGACCTTCGACCAGCTTGCCACGTCCCTCGCGCTCCAGATGAACAAGGCTTATGTCTATGGGGTCAATATGAAGCCGTCGCCGGATAACCCCCTTGTTGGCGACGAATACATAGTTGTAGTAACACTACCTTACGAAGGACTTTATGACTCTGTTGAGTACAGTGTTGAAACAGAAAACAGGCCAGGTGTGGGTATGGATTATTTGAAAATCACCAACTTAGCGGATCCCGGGGAGCCGAAGTTAGAGGTGTACAGGGAGCTTCTTTTTGATTGTAATCCAGATATCATGGCGATAAAATCGTCTCCCCCCCCAGGAAAACAGATAGAAGTAACGTGCCGTTCGGGGGGTTGTAAATGTGAGGTATTATGAGGGTATACACACCTGTTATGGAAAGGGGTAGAAGGGGGCAAGTTGCCATAGAAAACCTTTTCATTATCATACTTATAGTAATGGCGGTTTCCATAATCGTCGGCGGGCTTATCTCGAACAAGGAAAGCCTCGGAGTCATGTACGACGCCCGGGTGCAGGCGCAGGAGATCGCGTATAATCTCACAGTTAAGGAGGGCATAACGACTCACGTGATAAGGCTGGACGACACCGATATAGACGGGAAGATACCCCTTGGTGAGATAAGGGTCTATATTGTGGCCGAAGACTGTGACGAAGTGGAACCGAAATTTAAAAAGTATTTCAATGACTACTTCGCTCCTGACATAACATTGGATGACTCTGCTGGCTGGTGTGAGGAATTGTATACGCTAGACTAAGATGAATGGGATCGTTTTAAAGAAGGGCTCAAGGAGCAGGGGGCAGATATTCTCCTTAGACGTGCTCGTGGCGCTTGTGCCGGTGGTCATGCTGCTGGGCGTGGGCCTGCAGTACCTGTATGAAGTACAGGAGGAGATGAAGTTCGTCTCAGGCGATTACGAGCTCGAGTCCCTGTCCAGGGCGCCACTGGACCTGATGGTATCAAAGTATGGGAATGTGATATATTGCGACGAATATGAGGATTATCTAGAAAAGTTTTTAGATACGAGATACTTAGATGATGACTATGTATTCTACCTTGCCGCAAACTACTACACGGAAAACATTGACGGCGGCAGCAAGCCCGAGAAGATAGCGTCCTGTGAACTGGAGGGTCCTACAGCTAGTCCTGAGGCTGTGCAGTTCTGGAGCAGTCGCACTGATGATGGCAATTCATTGGACTCCGAGTCGTTGCTTATGAATAAAAAGACTACTGCTTCATGGAAGCGGTTCGTCTTGGGGAACGTCAGGGGAGGTTTAAGTCCGGGGAACATAACCGAGGTTTCCCTGGCCGTATGGGAGAGGAAAGAATGAAACGCAAGGGCATAATAGCGATACTGGATGCGTTGCTCGCGTACACGACGATGTTCGTCTTTGTAGGGGCCATAGTCCTTCTCCTGAGCAACCAGGACTATGAGTCTGGCAGGGAGAGCCATGTGCTCAACTACTGGGCAGAGGACATCGCCGAAGCCATGGGCAGGAGCTGGGTGGCATACGACCGCGACTCTGACGACCCGGACCCAAAAATCAAGGGCCCAAATCCACGTGTGTACGACGGGCTCTACGGGAAGATACCAGACCCTGGAACAGCGGCAGAATCAGATGATGAGGACGGGTACTGGCATGACGAGATGTATCTGCCCTTCCGCTGTGACACCTCGCCCCATATACAAACCAAGTTTTTGACCCAGCTTGAGAATCTGGCAATAGCCGACGGGTTCTATGTCAAGTTGACGATAACCGACCCCAATACAAACGATATATTAAACGAGGTATACGGCAGGAGTCTTGACGGGATGGACATAGACGAAAGGGCGGAGTTCTTTGATAACCTAGTAAATAAAGCATCTGCCATTAGGTATCTGTTGGAGGACAGGGACATGTCTGCAGGATCGCAGCCACATGGCTCCCTGACCGGCGAACTTTGCAAACTCACGGTTATTGTGGCTTTTCATGACACTATAGAGGCGATACCATAAGATGGACAAAAAGGGTTATGTTATGAACGGGATGGTGTTTTTGATGTTGGTGCCAGTCCTTATCCTGGCCATATACCAGTCCGCAAGCGTGTCAAACGTAGCGGAATCCGACTACGAGGAGATAAGGGCATTGAAGGTCGGATACGCGGCCGACAATATCTTCGAAATTTTCAACCAGTCTAAGGGGGACATGCTCGATCCCGATTACCCCAGCTACTGTGACAACATTGAAGCGATATTAAAAGACTCTGAGGAGATAGGAGACACAGAGCTTGGTTCCGGGCCGCCTGTATGGCTCTATGATACCGACCCGGCAAATCTATTGGAATGCACGGAAATCCCGTTGAGGGTAAAAAACCTGCGCACAGGCTCTCTGGAGGACCCGCCGCTAATACTGGACCTAAGGAACGCTTATGATCTAGTAGCCCCAGACTTTGGTGAAATAGTTGGCTGTTGGGACATAGCTTCTTCTGAGCCAGACTACTTACTTTTTGAGCGTGATGATTGTCGGCGTAACCCTATTGATGGACGATATAAAGATAAATTCTGTGGTGGTACCAGTGAATTTGATTGTATAGGTTTGTATTTATACTTTACTAGTGGTTCACTGGCGGGAAAAAGATTTGAAATCATTGACAATGGTTGTGAAAACGCCGAAAATAGGCGAAAGATAAAACTCAGGGGGTGGTATGATTGTACTTCCGTTAGACCGGATGAAGTATTGCCTGATGGGTCTCTCCGCTGGGACTATGAGATTTACCCAATCTAGCTCCTCTAAATCCTACCCATGGCTTTCATTATACGCGCCAAAGGCCACCCGAATGTAGGGGCCACACATAAAACGACCATAGAGATAACAACGGAGGATTTCCTTACCCGGGAGGGCGACTGCATAATCGGGATATCAGCAGACAAGGCGTTAAAGGATCTGGACGAAGGTATAAAGGCCCATCTTAGGTCAGGGGGCAAGATACTCCTGCAAATAGTTTCTGGAGGCTCAAAGGACGTTATAAGCGGCCAGGGCGACCCTAGGCTGACCTTCAAAAGCGATAGATCCATGGTCTTAAGGAAGAGTGATTTCGTCTGCGACAGGACACTTTGCATAAGGGCCGACAAGGCGGCGGCTGATTTGGACAGAAGCCTGATAGGGAATATTTCCAACGGCCATGATGTCGAGGTAAGGATCTCAAAACTTTGAATTTGGATGTAACCGACTCAGGTTACAGATGATTATAGTTTGAGCTCCACATGGTCCCCCACCCTGATCGAGTTCTCGTCTATGAAGCCGGCATTCACCTCAAGGACGTACTGTATGAGCTCATTTGACCTATATATCTGGCAAGAGTCCGAGGAACAAGGCTGTAGGTCTTCAGAAATTTGGACCACCTGAAACTCTTCATCGATCCAGATAAGGTCCAGGGGAAACATCATGTCCCTCATCCAGAAGGACGCTATCTTCGGGTTGGGGAAGACGAAGAGCATGCCCTCGCCCTCCGCGAGACTGGGAACAAGGCTAAGCCCAGTGTTCTGCTTCTCCACCGTATCGGCTACAGAGACCCTGACTGTCGCGCCGTTTTGGAATAAAACAAGGCTGTCGGCATCTGGTGGGTGCCCAAGGGGCAAAAGGGATAGGGACGCCAAGACCAGGGCTATGATAACCATCAACAGCAGTAGCAATCTCATTTCTTTGCACTCTTGGAGGCCTTCTCCTTCATACGCGTTATTATTACGACTATAAGGACCAGAATCACCAAAAGGGCCGCCAGGATGGCTAGGTCATTCATGCTGGCCCCGTTCTGGCCTTTGGGGGACAGGTCAGCGGTCTGCTGGCTTCCCACCCTCGTCACCTCCACTTGGCCCACCTGTATCCGCTTGCTGCCGGCTATCTTCGCCCCCTCTGGTGTGGTGAGGGTGTAGCTTATGACGTAGAAACCGTCTGCCAGGGATATGGGTATCACCATCTCTTGGTTTTCCTCAGAGTTCTTTATGCTCATGTACTCTCTTTTCTGCTTCAGCAGGTTGCCCTTCTCGTCTTCCACTTCTATCAGCACTTCACCGGACAAGTCGTCGGGGACGAACTTCAATGCATTTACGGTGAATTTTAGTTCATTTGGACTTATCACCACGTCGGCTATCCTGACCCTTATCTTGTCGACTATGTCCAGCCGCTTCTCGTCTGAGTGCCCCCTTATCTTTTCGTCGTACATGTTGTAGGCCAGACCGGGCATCACATGGTAGGAGCCCGGGATCTCAGCCCTTAGTGTGTAGGTTATCTCGTTTTTGCCCGGGTGCACATAGGTCATGAAGTAGACCACCTTCTCATCCCGTATCTCCCTTCTGCTATACCACCAGCTCCAGCCATAGTCCCAATAGTAGGACCCTTCCCTGTTCTCGACGACCTCGCATCCCGCAGGTATGGGGTCTTCCAGGATTATGTACTCTAGATCTGAGGGGACATCGATGGTCAGTGTGACATTTATCTCCTCCCCGCTCTGCACCTGTGTCTTGCTATATCGTTTATTGACTGTTATGCCGTTGCTCTTGGCCTTTATGCTCTCTTCCATCTTGAAATATTTAAGGAAAAGGGAGTAGTAGAGTTTGCCTTGCCCCTCCTTGACTACCTTTATCTCATTCTTGCCCACCGCAGGATCCAGCTTGAGCTCATTGTCCATGCTGAAGACGTCGTCCTTCTTCACGCTCGCAACAAGGTCGCCGTTCAGGTAGACCTTGGCCACGTAGTTGGGGGTCATCTCCTTGGAGACCTTCAAATACTCGGCCAGGGCAAACACGGCTATGGCCGTATCTTTTGTAGAATACCAGTGGTTGCCCCTCCTGTTCTCGACGAGCCACTGAACAGTCCTGACTATTTTGTCATTGTTTGGATCTGCCTTCAACATAGCCATCAGCACATAAGAGGTCGTCTCCACATTGTTGGTGTTCCAGCTGTAATGGAAGGTCTCTGATTCCCAGTGGCACCGTATCTCATCACAGATGGCTGTCTTGTCAAAGTCTGGTACATACCCCTTCACACCGGTATTGATCGCCGCGAGAAGCTTCAGGGCGCGCGCATAGTCGTTCATCTCGGACTCCTTAAACTTTGAGAGATCCACCTCCCCGTAGAAGGAGAGGGAATACGCCATATAGGCCCTCGTATTCGAATCTATGATGTCTTCAGAATACATCTTCCTGAGCTTCTCCAGGCCCCTGGCCAGCACATTCGAGTCGACCGTATAGCCGGCGTTCTTGGCCTGGGTCAGCCCGTATATCGCATAGGCGGTCATGTATGGGTGTGTATTGTCGTTCTCCCACCAGCCCCAGCCACCGTCCGAATGCTGCATGTTATAGATCTGCTGGAACCCCTTGCTCACCATGTCAGGCAGCTCTTCCTCCAGTTTCTCGTTCTTGATTCCCAAGTCCTTCAAGACCTGGACCACCATCACGTCCGGTAAGAAGGCGCTCATTGTCTGTTCTAAGCAGCCATAGGGGTAAGTAGCCAGATAGTCCAAGGCGTCAAATGCTGTCGCAGCTATTGAGGGCGACAAGGTCAATGTCAGTTCTGTTGCCCCGAATATGCTGTCCTCTGGGACGAGTAGGGTCTTTGTTATGGATGTATCTACCATCCCAGCCCAGACGTCCTGCTCCTCTATACCGTGGGGTATTATCGGTATGACCATCTCCATGGCGTCGCTTTCCACGTCTGTGAGGGCCTTTACTGTTATGTTGGCCAAGCAGCAATCATCTATTGCTACGTTCCAGTCCACCCTCTCATCAGCCCCATGGGCCACGGAGACTGTCTTTGTCAGGGAATCCAGGACATTGATACCGTCCGCCTGGAGGATTATCTGCACGTCCTTCATCTCGCCGAGGTAGTTGTGGACAACGGCAGATATGACCAGCTCGTCATTCTGCGTGAAGAAACGGGGAGTCTCCAGTCGCACTAGAAGATCTTTCCTGGCGATGACTGTCTGCGTCCCCTGACCTACCTTGAAGTCTTTTGTAATCGCTCTGGCAGTGGATTTCCAGGTGGTAAGGGAATCCGGAATCTGCACCCTGACGGTGGCCTCGCCATTGGAGTCGGTTATCACATGGGCATGCCAGAAAGCCGTGTCAGGGAAGTATTCCCTTATAGTCGGCTCGACCAATCCAGCTGCCGCTTTCGCACTGAAACCTCCGCTCATTGCATCCATGGCTACTTCTCTGGCGGCCTCCATAGGGGCTGCTGACGGGGCTATGTTCTGTGCTGCGCCCACGGAATATCTCAAATCCCAATCCATATGCCCCCCGTACATCCAAGAGGCCTGGGTCATCACCTGGCTCCACCTGCGGCCGTAGAAGAACCTCTCTATCTGGGTCGTAGTCTCCTCTACTATGGAATATATGGATTCGTCCACAATCCCAAAAGAAAGTTCGGCAGATACTGGATCGCCATTATTGTCTGTCGTCTTTATCGTAAAGACGGCATTCTCCCTGGGTTCGTAGACCTCCTTGTCCGAGATTATCTCCACGTTCAGGAACTTCTTGCCTGGCTGCACTACGAGAACTGCATTTTGAGTGTACTGGGTCTTCTCATTGACTATTATCACGTATACCACTGCATTGGGCTCATAGTCCTCTTTCACCGGTATCTCGACCCTGGCAGAGGTGCCCTCAGCTGAGACTACTTGGTAATCATAAAGCTCGTTCGCCTCGAGAGCTACAAAGGCGGTGAAGTTCGCAATAGGTGAGTTTATCAGGACCTTGGCGGTGTCACCCACGTTGTACATGTCCTTGTCCAGGATCACATCAAGGCTCTCCCAGTAGTCATACCAGGTCCGCCCTTCCTCATAGACATAGAACCAACGGGTGGTCTCTATCTCGTTGCCCTTGGAGTCCTCGCTAGTTATCTTTATCTCAAAGTTCCCGGACTGATCGGGGACGAATTCAATATACTTTACCCCCTTTTCATCTGTTTCAAAATCAGTCTTGTAAACACTGGTTTCCTTGTGTGTGGACTTTTCCCATACCCTTCTGACTATCTCTAGCTTTCCATAGGCTGAGACTGGATTCTCCTCGATGTCCATGGATTTTATGGTTATCCTGACGGTATCGCCGTCGTCGTAGGAATACTTGTCTGTACTAAGCTCGAAGTCGTATTCCGCGCGCGCGACGATGACCGAGGTCGTGCCAGAAGCCTCCCTCCTGCTTTTGTCCGTCACAGTGGCCTCTATCAGGAAAACCGAGTTGTGATCTGTCTGTGCCTCAAAGTTTATCCTGGCCTTTCCGTCAGAGCCTGTCACAGTAGTCCCTCTCTTGACTTCCCCGCCGTAGTAGCCATAATAGTAACGGCTTGAGTAATCCTCCTCATAATACCAGCACCAGTAGCCCCTACAGGGATAGTAATATCCGGAGCTGTAGACCCTATACTCCACCTCAGCATCGGGGACAGGGCTGCCAAAGAAGTAGTTAGCGCTTATTTCAACAGATATATTGTCCCCCTTTATGTAAGTCTCCTTGTCCGCAGCCAGTTCGACTTTGTATTCGGGCTTCTTGTATTCCTGCACCTCGAAGCTGCCGTAACCGCTGTAGCTGCCCGCTCTCCGGATCTCTATCTGGTAGTTGCCCAGAGGGGGCTCCTCGCCCAACAGCATCGAGCCGGAGACGCTACCAAACTCGCTTAGGGACAGGTTCTCGGTGTAGACGATGTTCCACTTGGGGTCCTTTATCTCGACTGTCACATAGCCTTTAGGAACTTCAAAACTGTCATCCTTCTGCTCCCATACTATCGCTTTGAAATAGACCCTCTGGTTAGGCCGGTAGACCGGGCGGTCAGTATACACATAGGTCTTTGACTGGTCATAACCATAATAGTAATAATAGGGCGTCACAAAGGCTATATTGCCGTCATATTCCGCGACGACATTGACGGAATTGGTCTTATTGCCGATTTTGTATTCCACAACACCGTCGGAATCGGTTTTCTTGCTTGCAAGGAACTTAGAATCCCAGTATATGTTCACATTAGCGCCTTGGATTGGCTTCCCATCGTCTATATCAAGGGTATAAATCAACATGTTCTCGCCCCACATCTTGGTCATGACGCCGAGGTCTGAGATCAGGAATGAGGTAGTCTGGTTGCTGACATTGGATTGTGCCTTGATGAAATACATGCCCTTGCCCGAGACTGTAAAATCGAGCTCCTGGCAGTCGTACCAGTCGCCTGTCTTCTTCGGTTCCACAGTCCAGGACTTGAGTGCACCCCCCTTCAGGGCGGCCTCTATTATCCTCTGGGCCTCTGAAGAATCGGATGCCCCCACATACTCATAGAGGGTATCTACATCGAGTTTGTATAGTGCCAAATCCACCTTGCCGTAGTTATGCCCACAGAGGGACACCTGCGGCTTTTCGTCGGTCATGAACTGGTACTCGTTCTGGAAGTATACATATCCGTATCCATTGACCGATCCGACCATGCCCAATACGAGCAACCCGAGGAGTATGTAGGCTGTTTTCATTTTTAGTCTTGTTTATTCTGAATTGATTTAGTCTTTGCTTCCTTAAGCGTCTTTGCCTCGCTTTCCTCCTTTTGCAGCTTCTTGCCGTGCCGCTTTGTCCGGAGGACATAGAAGACCGCGACGAGGATGAAGAAGACTATCAGGAGGATTGCCAGCGTGGGCATGCTGTCCTCGGGCTGGGGCGACGGTTCCGGTGGGATTATCGGCGGCTCCACAGGAGGCGTAACTGGTTCAGTTCCTTTTTCCACGCACCTGTTGTTGACGCAGTCAAGTTCGCCTTGGAACATGAAGCATGCATATTCGCATATCGGGCATCCGCTCGTGGTTCTATGGGCCTCTATGAGGCCCCTTAGCTCTGTAAGGTCTGCATCCTTGTTTATGAAGGTGTTGCAACCAAACGGGCAGCCGAAGTACTCGTTCATGCAGTCGCTGCCGGACTGGCAGTAGTTAAGCTCTTCGATTTTCTGTCTGATCTGGTCTTCCATGTCTTTGCATCCATCCCCCAAACCAAGGTCGGTAATGATATCCTCAGTA
>JAFGQM010000099.1 GCA_016935655.1 Candidatus Altarchaeota archaeon
ACATATACTCCTGCGGGACTGGGCTGAGCAAGCCTGAGGAGACCCAGGAATGCGAGGCAGGGCCAGGCGATGAGCCGACTGACAGGACCCTGGTGGTGAATGTCTTCAAAGAACCGCTTCCCTTCATGAATGAGAGCACTTTCAAGGAAAAGGGTTATGTGATAGTGAGGTACTTTTGGTCGGACACATGCCCGCCCTGCTTTTCGCCGGTGAACATAGAAAGCGAGCTGGAGATACTCGCAGGAGAGTTCAAAGATCTGATGGTCCTGAGCATAATCGATGTGGATGAATACAAGCAGGAGGCGAGCAAGTACGCAAAGATAGGCGGGTTTGTATACACGCCATTCATAAGGGTTGAAGGTGATGGGAAGCACGGCTATGTCAATTGGTTCGGCAACAACCTACGGGACAAGCTGAGTGATCTCAAGTATGAAACAGCCCAAGAGGTGTGCAGAAGGACTGACCTCTGTCATTATGACGACTCAGGAAAGCTGCACAAGGACTTCTGATGGTCCAGATAGAGAGACTGCGAGAGAGGATAGAGGAAAAATTCAAGGAAAAGGTACTTTACGGCAGGCGGAAGGAGGGATTCATCCCGGACCCGGAAGGCTTTTTGGTCGTGCATATAGACCATAAGGTGGGGAAGATAATAGTAGAGCATTACAACTACCAGAGGCAGATAAAGTATAAGATAACGGGGGATGACGCCGAATCACTTTGCCACACCCTGATTGAAAACAACCTCGTCTCCAGACTGGACCATGCCGCATACATGGGCAGGGAGCTGCAAAAGGCAGAGATGGCCTTGAAGAAAGGCTTGAGGTACAAACAGGATAGCCACATTTAGAATGCCTAAGAAATACTGGGATTTGATAACAACCGTAGTTGGATCCTATCCAGCGGAGCCCAGCAGGGCGGAATTGATGGGCGGTATGTACGGGAAGGACCCCTATCTAAAAAGCATAGAAAGGGCCGTCAAGGACCAGGTGGACGCCGGTGTAGAGATAATATCCGACGGGCAGACCAGGGGGGACATGATCCGGATATTCACAAATAAGATAAGTGGGATTGCTGAGGCTGATGGAGTAATACGGGTAACGGGCAGGATACAACACAACCAAGACATCCTCGGTGAAGACTTCAGGTATGCCAGGGAAGTCGCGGGCAGCAAGGCACTGGTCAAAGGGGTGATAACAGGCCCGAACACCCTTGCATCCTTCGTTCAGAATGCCTACTACGGTGTCAGAAAGAGCCTTTTGTTCGATCTGGCGAATGTCCTAGCCATAGAGGCGAAGAAGCTCTGCGACAACGGGGCGGTTCTGATACAGATAGACGAGCCTATATTGGCCGCTGGGAATGTGGATATGGAGGAGGCAAAGGACGCGCTGGAGGTAATAACAAACAATATAGACAAAACAGTGGCTATGCATGTTTGCGGCGATGTGAATATTTTGTACCCGGGGCTCCTGGATTTCCCGGTGGACATACTGGACCATGAGTTCACAAGGAACCCGACCCTGTTGGACCACTTGTACGAGTACAATTTTGACAAGAAGATAGGCTACGGCTGCATAGACTCCAAATCCGAGAGGGTGGAGAGCGTCGTGGACATCAAAAAAAGGATCGAGAAGGCCCTCAACTATTTTGATTCAAAGGACATATTGATAGACCCTGACTGCGGCCTAAGGAACATAAGCAGGGAATCCGCCTACCAAAAGCTGAAGAACATGGTACAGGCCAGGGATGAGGTGAAAAAAGAGTATAATAAGTGATCAGACGCCGTTTAGGGGGATCCTCAAGGCATCTATCGGGACCCTCTGCCGGGCTATGACCTCCAATGCAGGGGCAGGCTTTCCGGCCAGCATGTTGAGCAATGCACCGCCTCCGGAGGAGACGTAATCGAAGCCCTCGATGCCCAACTGCCTTACGGCGGCGCTCGTGTCACCGCCGCCGACTACTGAATATGCCGGGCTCTTGGCCATTGCCTCGAATATCATCTTTGTCCCATAAGCGAATCTCTCGTCCTCAAAGACGCCTGCAGGACCATTGCCGAACACTGTCCTCAGGCTGTTCAGTATCCTTGTGTACTCCTCAACTGTCTTGCTTCCTACGTCTTTTATCGGGTAGTCTAGTGGCAGCTCATCCACGTCCACCTCCACCCTCCTGCCGTCCTTGTCAATCGCCAGGTCCAGGGGCATGTATATCTTGTCCTCATTGCCCCGTAGTATCTTCTCGGCTGTCTTGTGGGCCAGTTCATACTTGTTCTTCGCCAGGAACTTCTCGTTTGAATCCCCGATATCATAGCCTTTTGCCTTCAAGAAGACTATGCTCGGGACGCCTGTGAGCAGCATGTAGTCAGCCAGCCTCTTCTTTATGGCGTTCTCCATTATCAAAAAACTCTCCTCGAGCTTAGCCCCACCGATGACATATCCCATGGGCGGTGAGGGGTTGCCGTTTATTGTCTCAATCGTGGAAAGCTCCTTTTCCATGAGCCTTGCGACCACAGAGGGCATTACATGCGGGAAGCCCACCATGCTGGGATGGCTCCTGTGGGTGCAGGCGAATGCATCACAGACATACAAGTCTGCGAGCTTGGAAAGCTCCTTCACCATCCTGGTCTGGGCCCTCTCCTCTGGCTCACCCTGGATGTTCTCCTCTTCTTGGAATCTTAGGTTTTCCAGAACCAGGATCTCCCCCTCCTTGAGCTCCCCTATCGCGGTCTTGGCCTTCTCGCCATGGATATCCTCGACGAATTTAACCTCTTTTTTAAGTATGTTTGTAAGGACCTCGGTATGTGTCCTAAGGCTTATGAATTCGGGTTTGCCGGGCCTGGACTGGTGTGAGATGACGACCACCTTTGCACCGCGTTCAGAAAGCTCGGTAAGGGTCTCCTTATGGGCCTCGATCTTGAAGGTCTCCATTATCTGCCTTGTCTCTTTATGCACCGGCACGTTCATGTCACATCTAACAAGTACAGTCTTGCCAGCGACTTCAACATCATCCAAGGTCCAGTAGCGCATTTGGTTTTTGGGGAGTTTGGCCATTTTAATCGCTATTGATGTCAACTCAGAGTAACACAGTGTTATTAAGGGTTTGGAGT
Organism: Candidatus Altarchaeota archaeon; assembly: GCA_016935655.1. The sequence continues at coordinate 3,101 of JAFGQM010000099.1, forward strand.
ATAAAAACCTTTCGGTTTTTGAGGCAAACTTTGAATATTATCTAGGTCATTTTAGGAATTCTATGGGAAGTCCATACTTAAACCCGATTTTTTTGAATGTCATTCTGATAAAAAATATCTGATTGTTTGAC
>JAFGQM010000100.1 GCA_016935655.1 Candidatus Altarchaeota archaeon
CCGTAGGAGAAGGACAGCTCCAGCTCGACGAGCTCCCTTCCCGGCTTCGCGCTAGGCGTGGGCGGTCTCCCCCCATCCATCCTCGGCTTCCCGTCATATACCACCCTGCCGCCCTCCATGGCGACCTCCCTCGAGGCGTACCCATATACCCGTTCGGTCCTCTGCTCTATGAGTATTATCGTCGCCCCCCTGTCGTTTAGCCCCTTCAACACACCCATCAGTTTGTCTGCGGAGCTGTGGTCCAGCTCGGATAAGGGCTCGTCCAGCACGAGGACTCTGGGCTTTTTTGCGAAGACGGATGAAATAGCCACCATCTGCTTCTCCCCACCGCTGAGGGTGTGGAGGCTGCGCCCCCTGAGCTGAGCGGTCATGGCATCGTTGGCGGAGCCGATCTCCGACTCCACTTCGTTGCAGATGAACATGCTCTCAGGGTCTTGGAAGACCATGCCCACAGTCTTCGCCATCTCCCTGGTGGGGGTACTGGTGGCCTCCTTCCCGTCCACCATGACGGAGCCACCGATCCTCCCCCCGTAGAAGTTGGGTATCAGGCCGTTCAGACAGCGGACCAGCGATGACTTCCCGGAGCCGGAAGGGCCGGTCAGCAGGACGAACTCCCCCTCATCTATCTCGAGGCTGATCCGGTCCAGGGCCTTCTTGCCGTCCCCATATTCAAAGCTAAGCTCTTTTATCTCCATCATCGTAGTCCAGGCCGCGCGCCTCCATCGCCTCCGCCACCGAGACGCTGCGCTCCAGCGAGTTCGACAGCAGCGGTATGATTACAGGTCCCTTGCCCCTTATGCCCTTCAGCTTCGCCCCCCTGGCCCTCTGGACATCCATGAGCGTGTCCATGTCCTCCAACAACGAGGGGACGAAGCGGATGGCTAGGGAGACCAGGAACACGGACCTCGAGGGGACCCTGAAAGCGGACATGACGTGGAGCATCTCTCTGGGGGATATGGTGAGGGACATGACTGCGAAGGCCGAGATTACAACTATGAGCCGCAGGGCCATTATCAGGCCGAATACAATGGACTCCAGGGTTATCCTCAGGGTCTCGAAGAGCGGGATGTTCAGCCTGGCCTGGAACAGAACCGTGTCGCCGCCCTGGGAGAGGATCAGGTTCAGCGCCACTATGAAGACGCCAGTCCAGAGGCCGACCCTGGCGTAGAAGAGCCAGCCCTCCCCTATCCTGGCCTCGATGGCGATGGCAAGGGTCACGATGAGGAGGACCAGCAGGATGGCGGGGTACTCCGATAGCAGGGCCAGGGCTATGATGGCTGCACAGGTCAGGAACTTGGCCATTGGGTTTAGGTTGTGGAACCTCGTGTCCTTGTGTCGGTAGAAGAACGCTCTCATAGTTGGATATTATATCCAACAGCTAGAAAAATCAAACAGGCTTGTTTTGTTTTACGATGTCAATGTTGTAGTGTAACCGCTCTTGTTGTGGGTTTTTGCGGGTGTAGTGTAATTGTAGTGTAACTTCAGACAGGGATTGGCTTATAGGTAGTCCAAGAACTAGACACTATGGGTTCCCTTCTGGCCAAGGGAGAAACTAAATGTATAGGTGCAGTTATCTCCTTCTCCATGCCAGCCATTAACAATATAAAAGTTAAATAAAATGAGTTTGGCGTGGAAACAATCCTTATCTTAGCAGATTCTATTGAGCTTAATAGACTCTTTTTTGTATTCAATACCGTTGATGCATTCAGCAATTCTAGAGATGTAAGATCTCCGTTCTCGTCTATATCAATTATAAAATCCCAAATCTCCAGAGTGCCCTTGCTGGGTTTACCCCTTGTAAAGAACAGTATGTCCTCCTCTTCATCATACATTAAACCCTTCGGGATATCCTTTGAATTCTCTTTTGCCATTTCCTGGTAGTTTCGTATGCTGTTATTATAAGCACTTCAGACTTAAAAACCTTGTAAATGATGATCAGATCGTGCCTCTTGGTTATATCAAAATATGCCTTATACTTTCTCTTGTTGCTAGTTTTTTCCTGTAGTTCCGCTTTGACCAATCTATCCAGCCTGTTCCTGGTAAAATCAAATACAGTTTCCTTTGTGAGCCGATGCGCCCTCAGCTTTATCTCGACGTTGTCTCCGAGACGTACAAGACTAGCGGACTCCAGCACCTTTTTGAGATCCTCAAGATCACCCATGATAACCTTAGATTATCGAATAAAACACAAAAAGCAATTGTAGTGTAACAAAAAGGAGGCGGATTTATACCAAAAAGCTACTCTGCTATGCCATAAAGCATCCCATTGCTCATGCCAGAGGCAGAATAATCACCGGGATCATAATATGTAATGATCACCAATTCAAATTCAGAACCAGGTGAAGCTTCCAAACATCTTCTATCAGAATCTTTTACACAAACTGTACTTTCCCCAGGAGATAGAACGTCTGGATTGCAATGAGTCTGTGACTCGCCAGATAGAACTAGCCCAGATATGTTATTCTTGCCTGTATTAGTAAATGTTATTGTGACTTGACCAGTAGAAGAGATACAAGACCAATTAACAGGCACCAGGTCTGTGAACCCCCAATAACTAAGTTCATCAGATATCTTTATCATAGCAGACTCATCACCTTTTAAGATTTTAGGATTGGGAAATGATTTAGGTTCTGGAGTAGGCTGTGGTAATACAAATAGCAATAATACTATAACGGCTACAATAATAACCAAAATTATCACAACCTTATGATCCATCTTGATTATTCTTACGCCTATGAACATAGAAACTGTACCCCATCTACCGCAATTCTAACCACCCGCAGGATAGAGGCCCCATTCCGAAGGCCGACTGCGTGGAAGGGGCTGAAGGGAGGTGCAAGCCTGTCTGTAAGCCTGGGGAGAGGGTTGTCGGTAAGCCGAGTGTTAACACTAATGTGAACAATAATGTTGACTACGACAATGTGGATAGGGATTTGGAGGGGTGGGTTGGATGGAATTGTTCAAATTAAACAAAATCAACAAATTTTTTTGAACCGGTAAGCTATATGTAGAATTGCTTATGCTAGGCCTTTAAGATGTCAATGTTGTAGTGTAACCGCTCTTGTTGCGGGTCTGTAGTGTAACTCAATCCAAAAGTTCTAAGAATTCCTCAACACTCAGCTCAGCCTGCTTGATTATGTTCATGATTGTCCCTATGCTGATGTCATCTACGGCAGGAACAGTGGCAGGAGGTCTAGTGGGATGGCGTAGGCGAACATGAGAACCTCTCTGTCTGACGACTTCATAACCCAGTTTCTTCAGTGCCTTGATTACGTCTTTTCCAGAAAGTAGGGGGATCCTTCTCATGCTGGGACGGCTATGCGTTTAAGCTTGGCCTCGGTTTTTTGGGGAATCGGTATGCCCTCTTCCTTTAATCCTTCCAGGTGCAGCTCTAAGGCCTCTCTTATATTAGACAATACCTCTTCTTCAGTCTTTCCCTGGGAGACGCAGATTCCCGGGAGCCCGGGGACAGTGGCCACATAATAGCCATCCTCGGCCTTTTCTATCAAAATATCAAAGTCCATTTTTACTATATTTGCGAGATGATTGAAATAAATAAAAAGGAAGCGGAGTTCAAGCCTCCGCAGCACTTACGAATGTCGGATCTTCTTCCTCGTATTCCATACCGGAGACCGTAGCTTCGAGATCCCCGTTGCCTTTACCTCGGTATATGCTCCTCACCGTGTTCCCCTCTCTTACAGACTCATAGGCATACCAGTTGCCCTTTATTTTCCTATAGTACATTTTTACCCCCAATTTAAACCCTTGCAATATATTTTGAAGGTAGGGGTATAGCAAGCTATCGGAGGTCTTTTTGAAAAGTGAGCAGTGAAAGGGATGATGTCGGTTGCTGAATTGTCCCCAGTCTCCTGTCCTCGGTCCTGCGCGCGGATTGGGGGTTTGTCAGAAGTTTTTGAGGTGGGAAAATAGCGTCTGCTGTGGGCGATCCTGCGGGCTGCTAGGTGCCTTATATTCACTGCTCACGGATGAGCAGTGAATGAGCAGTGAAATGTAGTGTAACTGTTGGACATAATTGACTCCTGCTGTGGGTTTTGGGAGTGTAGTGTAATTGCGCGCAAAAGGATTAATAGTTGCCGGAGGGTAATGTAATCGGGCGGGGATAATACCAACTTATCCGCAGTCCTGGGGGCAGTCCTCGCTGTAGTTCCCGCCCTTTCGGCATATGCCGTCCCCGCAGACCATACAATCAGCGGGGCAATAACACAGATTCGGCCCGATTTCGGCGTCGTCGCAGACCCCGTCCCCGCAGATGATGCAGTCATCCGGGCAATTGTTTTTGTCCTCGGCGAACTCGCATATACCATTACCGCACTCAGTACAGTCTGCAGGGCAGTTCTCCTTGGTCTCCCCCTTATCCGGCTCGCATCTCTGGTCACCGCAGGTGGCGCCTTCGCTTGCTTTAGGCTTTGCTAGTGGGGTTGGGCATTCTCCACAATCTTTAGCACAAGATTCACAAGTCTCACCCCATGGTTTATCGCAGGATCCATCACCGCAATATGAGCATATGCCACAATCTTGTGGACAAGTATTACAACCCTCACCATTGTCGCAAACCCCATTGCCGCATCCAGAGCAGTCTTCGGGACAAGTAGTAATGCTCTCCTGCTTCTTATCACAAATCCCGTCCCCACACCTATACGGATTAAAGTTTATTGGAAAGATGAGGAACATTACTACCAGGCTGGCCGCTATAACCAAAAGGAAAGCCCTGTAGTTGAATTTTGGCTTCTCCTCTGGTCTCCCCCTACTGTTAAACATATAAACGGTTATGATAGTTACGATAAGCGCAGCAGCGATTATCATAATCAGGAAAATCAGGCGGTATTTTTCAAATCTTTCATGTTCATCAGCAATACCCTTGCCCACGTAGTCAATTTGCAGACATTTTCCACAGTCGAGATTACAGGTTTGGCAGTCTTCATCAGCACTACAGACTCCATCACCACATGGGCATACGCCGCAGTCATCAGGGCAAGAATTACAACCCTCCCCTTCCTCGCATTGGCCATCACCACAGCAATTGGGAACCTCCTTCGTTATACATTGGGTATTCTCGCAGACGTATACCCTACAATCACCAGCAGCTCCTGAACATATCCCACAGTCAGAGGGACATGTACATTTATTCTCCCCACTCTCACATTGTCCGTTTCCGCAATAAAGAGCACAACCTTTTTCATCTGCGCTGGAAGCTCCTAGTTCGCATCTCCTACCGCTGACGCAAACGCAATCAGATGGACATGTCTGGCAGTTCTCGCCACCATCACATACTGCGTTCCCACAGGTGGAGTAGACGATTCTTTGGGTCTGGGGCTGGCTCATGACCACGGCAATTATGGTCGCGGCCACTATTATTGAAACACATACCGCCACGACAGCTATCATGGTGTTCTTGTCCATTTTATACAAAACTAACAAGGTATTGGGATTCTCCACCAGTCTGTTAACGTGATGGTGATGTCTCCTACCCTATCAGACCACCCTTCATATAAGGCTATTGATTCAGTGACTCCACCTGTTGTTACATCTAAAATTATTGAGGGACCAATATCTTCAACTATTGCACCGCTACTATCTAATTCAATAAGGTATGAATCACCTTCGTCACCATAGAAATAATAGTCGTAATCCCACCCACCATCGCCAGTCTCAATAGTATATGTCTCACATCGACCCACACTAGAACAAACCCTAAACTTTAACCCTAAATCATAGGTATCACCTTCACAAGGTTCATCTACTTTTTCGCCTTCACCGATACACTCACCATCTTCGCAATCAACTTCACATTCCACGTACTCCTCCCAATCTGTTCTACAGTCTGCATGCCTATAAAGCCGCTCGACATCATTGCCCCGACATTGATATTCATCCATCCACTCTGGTTCACAGGATTTGCAGTCCTTGGGGCAACTCTCCCTATCTTCGTCATCACTACATTTGCCGTCACCGCAGCCCCCGCAGTCCTTCACGCAGTTCTCATGCCTGTCGCATACATTGTCCCCACAATATGTGCTAGTGAACCTGCACACACCATCTCTACACAAAAGTTTTCTTCCATTGTACTCCCCACATTGAGAGGAGGACCCACATCCGGCGCCAATGGGTTTCTTGCAGTCAGCAAGGCATGTGGTCCAGTTCTCCTCTTCCATACAAAGCCCGTCACCACAGAGAATATTCTTTACGCAGGTAGAGTTGGAACAGGTGTAGTTATCCTCACAACTGCAATCAGACTCGCAGTTGGCGCAGTTCTCCCCTGAATCGCAATAATTGTCCCCACAGAATACTGGCGTGTTCCTGCAGAACCCATGAACACAGTAATCGCCCTCCAAGCAGTCGAGGTTCGATTCGCAATTACTTGGGGTCTCGGCATCCACAAGAGTCAAGTCGACTCCCATCGCTATTCGGATGAGTTGCAGTATCTGGAAGAGGAAATACTCTGGTGGTTTGTCAATCTTCGTTTTGTTATCCTTGGCCAAGGAGCTAGAGTCAACGACCCTCAGAAGGAGACTGTTGCTGTACTCATACTTTTCTATGCCCAATAACATGATTCTTCCATCGCCCAATTCCACCTCCGCCTCGGGTCCATAATCATGACCTGCTTCCAGCAACTCTAAGTGTATAATACCCCCGGAAATTCTACCGGAATCATAGCTCTGTAGTAGGGCTCCGTAGATATTGCCCGACGGGGAGGATATGACATCCTCCACCATAAGGTAGTCATCCTCAGACCCAGGATAGCCAATCTTAGAGCCAACATCCGCATTGTTTAGTATAGTTTCTATGCAGCTTTTATTGCAGTCATACTCCCACACACCCCATTCCATAGTGTCTTCGGTAGACTGCTCGCAGTAGATAATCTTTATTTTCCCTATTGCATAAATAACATGCCGGCCGGACTCCTTGATTGAATATTCAATATAGCCGTCCTCGTCCGAGACCCCCTCAAACACCGTTCTGACCCCCCCGGAGTCGATAACCTTTATCTTGGCTCCAACCCCCTCCTTTGGTTCGTATTCAGGTGGGTCGGTGCCAAGTACCACCGATTCAAACCTGAGTGTGATATTTGAGCCAACCCTACACGGCAGACCAGCTATCGCCATATTTTTATTATCTGGAGGTAGGTTGTAGCCCCCCAGTACAAAAGCTGCTGTGCCTGATAAAATCAAGGATAGAGTGAGAGGGATAGCTACACAGAAATACAAGATTTTAATGGATGTTTTGCCCATTTTTCAGAAATCAACTTTGTAACCACACGCTAGTTACAATTGAGGGGAAAAGTATAAAAAGCTTCAGCCCCCCAAGATAAAGTTTGTTGATGTTTTTGTTGATAGAATCCACTTTCCCTGCAGCTGTTGTTAGTTTTCTTATAATGCTGCTGTCCCCTTCTAGAAGAAAGTCTTTAACTATATTTATGTAGTGAGCGTTAGCCATTATTAGTTTTCGATCCTACTCCTAACAAATTTCTCAGTCTCCTCGTCCATAAAGTAGACATAACACCCCTTCATACCACGAGTCATTAGAACCCTGTAAGTGTTTTTTACTAAATCCATGAAGTGGTCCTTTGATCTTTTGACTTGGGAATCATGCGAGTTCTTTTTATGTGCAATCCAACCTCCATGTTTAAGATCATATACTAAATCTTTTCCAAAGATTACCCCAACATAATCAAATTCAAAACCCTGTGCAGTGTATATACAACCAATTTGGTTAATACCATTCGAATCATATGCCCAAAGTGGAGCCTTAGGGATATTACTAGCAAGTCCTCTTGCTTCAGGTCTTGCATTCCAAGGGCGTTTATAGTCTCCGATAACAACATCTTCCTTTAAAGTTCCGTCTTCATTTAAATGTGGTGACCAAGGCCAACAATAACCTGCTGTGACCCTTCCCGTATTTCCTTCTGCAACCTTCTTCTTTATCATAGCTTCCAATTCTTGAGGACTTCCTACTATTTGAAAATCAAACTCTTCATTCCTATCCCAGATCACATTGGCAGTACGCTTTATTCCCAAAGTATTATTAACCCAGTTTACAAATCCCTCCGATCCATTACATCTAAATTGAGCATCCAATTCGTACTCAAGCACTTCCGCTCTAGCTTCTTTGGCATATTCCCTAATATAGTCTACTGAACCTATCTCATCTGGCCTTACAATCTGGTCATCATCTATCAAGAAGACTGAAACTTTTGAAGCATTTATTATCTCCTCAACCTGGTATGTTTCAGGAACTGGTTGATACATCTTGCGACTTTTCTCTCTTATTCTATGTGCTTCGTCACAGATTAAGACATCAATCTCATTCTCAGATGCCTTAACATAATCATTGAAGTACTTGAATTGAGGAGCGCCTCTAGTACCTATAGCTTTTCTTAGAGTTTGAGTAAATGCTCTGGAACCAGTAGCATATTGCGCATGATATCCTTTAAGCATTAAATCTGCCATTAAGTTTATCGCTATTACTGATTTACCAGTCCCAGGGCCACCTTTTATTATTATCGTTCTTTTCTGCTTATCATGGAAGCCCCTCTTAGCTGAAGAGAACACCTTGTCGTAAACTAATAACTGATTGTCTAGAAGTACATATTCTGGTTTTCCTTTTATTACATTCCCTACGTGATCCATTAGTTTTTTACTAGGTCTATACTTGCTTCTTTCAACTAGCCTAAGTACCTCAATACCATGTCCAAGAACCAATCGTTCTACCAAAAAATCTTTGAGACTGTCCACCTTATTTTCTGTGAAGACTGGTTGAGCTACTACATAGCTTTTAAACTTTTCTTCAAACAAGGCATCATCTGCGGATGCTGAATAATTATGTAGATAACTACATGCATCCAACATTATCGGATTTTTTCCAGAATAAAAGGCAGTATGGTTTTCCCCTAAATACATCCGGTATTGACCTACTTGGACAGAAGGATGTAAAACCTCTCTATTTGCACCCCCTACAAAAGTCATGATCTTGTCGCTATCCGCACATGATTGAGCCTTCTCCCATTGCTTAAGTTCGATAATAACGGCGCGCTCGGCATCTTTTTTATCTTTCCCGCAAATAAGACAGTCAAGTCTTTTTGAAGTCAGTGGCAGTTGGTATTCGAGTAGTATCCCATGATCCATTAGATTTGCGTATTGGAATACTTGGGAAAGGGCTCTAAGAGAGTTCTTCCAAGATCTTATTTCAGAATCAGATGGCCAGTATCTAAAATACTGCATATGTGCAATTTTGAGTTTCTCTGCTATCTGGTTGTGTACTGCGTCGTCAATGAACTGCTCGCTAGATCCAGAATATAATCTCATCTTAATTCAGTATATTTTTTATTTGAGCCCATAGATTTATCCGCAGGATAATTTTTCTCATTTTTCTCAAGTTTTTTGTAAAATGATGTAGACAAGTCGATTTCATATTTTTGGGCCAACCTCAATAAGAAGAATAAAATGTCTGCAAGTTCCTCACTTATCTCATTCTTTTTAAGTTCATTATCAAAAAAGGCTTTAGCTTCTTCTTCCGATTTAAATCTAAAATGTTCAAGGAGTTCAGAAGCTTCAGTGATAATACCTATTGACAAATCCTTCGGATTGTGATATTGATCCCAGTTCCGGTCTTCGCAGAATTTTTTTATGTTGTCTTTAAGTTCTTGGATATTCGTTTCAGAATCCATATTACATATCATCCTTTTGAACCTTTAAACAAGCATGTATTGTAGTGTAACTCAACCACCAATAGTTACACTACAGTGCACAAAACCGACAACAAGAGCAGTTACACTACACCGACATCAATGTCGTAAAAAGCCCAGCATAACCAATCTTACGCTCAGCCAACTCGTTCAAAAAAATTGTTGAATTTTATTACTTTAATCAATCTTAAAAATCACCCCAATTCCCAACATTCAAACCCCATACTCCCTCCCAACCTCAACCTCCAGCACGCCATCAGCAATCTCCTTAAACCCTCCCGCTTTAGTCGTATGCACCGGGATCACAGTCTCAGCACCTATATCATCCACGATCCTCCTCAGATCCAACCCGTTAGCATGCCCGGAACAGTGGGCCTGCGAATAGGGAAACATCCCGAAGTGCCTTATCCAGTTCTCGGCCTTCTCCGCATCGATCATCATCTCGTCGTTGAACGGCTCGGTCACGCTCCGTATGTACACGCTCCCCTTCGAGGGCCTCACGTCTATCAGGTTTTTTAATTCGAAGAAGTCGCACCTGAATATGTACGCATCCTGCGCTTTTTTGACATCCTCGTGCGTGACCGCGTTCTCAAACCCCATGAACTCCCGCTCCCAGGATTCATAATCCTGGCACTTGACCTCGGTTGGAAACCTGGCATCGCATATCACCCCCCAGGTCTTTTTAGGCAAATAGACGGCTATGTTCTCATCATCAACCCTCGGGGCCTCGACCCTCCTCTCCTCGAGCAGCTGCAATAGATAAGCCTGTTTGGTGTTGATGACCAGCCTCCTCCCCGACTCCTTCGCTATCTTGTGGAAGGTCGCCATACGGTCCACGTCCCTGACGGGAAAATTGACTACTACCAGACCCTTGCATCCATCAACGCTCCGCATGCAGTCCTCTTTTACCCTTTCCTCGCTCTCGACCTTGTTCGAGTCTATCCGCGTCCCCTCGATGATCAGCACCTTCGGCTTCACCTTGGCCGCCTTCTTGACGAACTCCTCTGTCAACTTGCCCCCGTAGCCGTGGAACCTCAAATCGCCCGAGTAGACTATCGGCCCGCTTTCCGCGTATATTATGTACGCAGTGGCCCCAGGCAGGGAATGGTTGACCGGGACCGCCTCTACTTCCACCTCCCCAACCTTGAACCTCTTCGAATCGATTTCATGTATCGGCCGCGGGACGGGCTCTATGTGCCTCGAGTCCAGCTTCCTGGCCCCGCCGTCCTTCTTGGTCCCCAGCTTGAAGGATTCCTTAAACCTCACCAGCTCCGTGAAGCCGCTGGCAGCCGTCTGGTCCAGGGCCTCCATGACGCACCTCGACGCCGCCGTGCAGTAGATGGGCATGTCCTTCCTAAGGAAGTGGATATAGGCGCTGTGGTCCATGTGCGCGTGGGAGAGCAAAACGCCGTCCACGGACCTTTTCCCGGGTTTCAACCCGCAGTGCTCCAAATAGTCCTGCCGGTAGATCCCCTCGATCTTGGGCAATAAACCAAATTCAAACAGGTCAAGGACCCCGCTGCACTTGCGCGGCTGCAAGAACTCGTCGAAGTACCTGCCGGCGGTGGAAAAGCTCATCCCGAAGTCCAAAAATACCTTAGTCTTCCCCTCTTTGACCAGGATCTTATTACCGCCGACTTCCCCGACCCCGCCGTAGAATGTGAGCTTCATTTGAACATCTCCCGAACAGTGACCGCCCTCTCGCCCTCGTAGAGCCTAGGCCTGGAAGAGAACCCCTTGACGCAGAGCACGCGCTTCCCCTTGAACCCAGCTCTGTGGGCCTTCTCCTTCAGCCTATCCAATGCCTTCCTCGCCTCCCCGGCGGACATCCTCTTCCACTTGGCCTCGAGCAGCACGCCCTTGGCCACGCCGTCTATCTCGTCCTCCCCGCCCCACCAGCTGGAGAAGGGCCTTTCATATTCCCCCCTAGCCCATGACAGACATATCTCCTCGAAGGCCCTGCCGACGAAGGCGTCAAGCCTCGGGGTTATTATCTCCCTGTAGAGCCTATCCTGTAGTCCCTGCTCTATATACTCAAAGTTCTCGAAGGCGAAGCGGAACCAGAAGCGGAAGTAGTTGTCCCTCAGGAGGTATATCCCCTTCCTCGAGTCCCTCTTCGCGCCGAAGGGCACCCTCCTCTCGATTATCTGCAGGTCCGAGAGCACGCTGAGGTACTTAACGACAAGCCCCCTTGAAAGCCCGGTGTCGCTGCATATCTCCCCGAGGCTCGTCTTCCCCCTGGCGACGGCCTTGATTATCGAGAAGTAGTTCCTGGGCTCCGACAGCTCCTCGCGCAGCACGAACTCGGGGTCCCTGCCCAGGAAGCTGTTCTTCTGCAGTATCTTTTTTTTGATGGTCCTCTCGAGCCCGCCCTCCAGCTCCAAGAGATACCCCGGGGTCCCGCCCAAGACCGCGTAGGCCTCGACCTGCCTTTCAATGGGCCCTGGCAAAAACTCCCTTGCATCCTCAAAGGAAAGCGGCTCAAGCAGGAGCTGCTCTGTCCTGCGGCCGTATATGGGCGACTTGTAGCCCAGAAGCCCTTCCATCATCGAGACGGAAGAGCCGCAAAGGACTATGTACGACCCCCCCTTGGAGAGCCTGTTGTCCCAATGGTCCTGCAGGACCGACGGCAGCTCGGGCGATGACTCGACGAGGTAGGGGAACTCGTCGAATATCACCGGCTTTTTGATTCCGGCGATGTACTCGAACAGCGCGTCGTAGCTGGGGAACGGCCTCTCGTTCAGGCTCCCGTCTTTCAATGCGGACGCCATCTCCCTCGAGAGCTTGTCCAGCTGGTCTTTTTTAGACTCGCGCCTGGCCAAGAGGTATATCGCCCCCGTTTTCCTTGCAAACTCCTTCAGCAGCTCGGTCTTCCCGACCCTGCGCCTGCCGTACATGACGAGCAGCGTGGGCTTGCCCACCAGCCTCTCCAGGAACGCCAGTTCCCTTCCCCTGTCCTTGAACATTTTGTATACTCTAGAGTAGTATACTTTGAAGTATACTATTTATAAATAGCCTCTTTCCCCGACCCCGCCGTAGAATGTGAGTGAAGCCATCGTCTATTCTAGTGATATCATGGTTAAAAAAGTCTAAGGGTTATCCCCAAAGCATAACATTACCCCCCGATAACTATTACCCCCTATCCCTTCTA
>JAFGQM010000101.1 GCA_016935655.1 Candidatus Altarchaeota archaeon
CCTCACGACCCAGGACGATGCCGCAGCCGCTTTGGCGTTGGAGAAGGATATACACGTCTTCACCTGGAGGGGCGAGACGAATAAGGAATACTACGACAACCTTAACAAGGTCCTAGATTACAAGCCCAATATAACTATAGATGACGGCTGCGACCTGATCACGCTCGTCCACACAAAAAGAAAAGAGTTGTTGGATGGAATTATAGGCGGTTGCGAGGAGACCACAACAGGCGTCAACAGACTCAAGATAATGGAGAAGGAAAAAGTCCTAAGATACCCGGTAATGGACGTGAACGATTCCTTCACCAAATACCTCTTTGACAACAGATACGGAACAGGACAGTCGGTGATGGATGGAATTATGTCCGCAACGAATCTCATACTTGCTGGAAAGAATTTTGTGGTTTGCGGCTATGGCTGGTGCGGCAAGGGTGTCGCCATGAGGGCCAAAGGCATGGGATCAAATGTAATAGTTACAGAGGTGGACGTCATCAGGGCCCTTGAAGCGTCCATGGACGGGTTTAGGGTCATGCCACTTTTGGAGGCATCTAAGGTGGGGGACATATTTGTGACTACCACCGGGAACAAGGGCGTGATACGGCCTGAACACATAAAAAATATGAAGGATGGGGCGATTCTATCCAACGCCGGCCATTTCGATAACGAGATAGACAAGGCATATCTTGAGAAATTTGACAAGAAGAGAATAAGGGACAATCTGGACAAGTATACACTAGGAAACAAGAGAATATACCTACTCGCTGAGGGCAGGCTCGTGAACCTCGTGGCAGGACAGGGCCACCCGGCGGAGATCATGGACATGTCCTTCTCAAACCAGGCCCTTGCGTCCGAGTATCTAGTCAAAAACAAGGCCAAACTGGAGCCGAAGGTTTATAAGATTCCCGACGTTATTGATAGGCAGATCGCAGAGATAAAGTTGCAGAGCATGGACATAAGTATAGACAAATTGACGCAAGAGCAGAAGGACTACCTGAATGAATGGAGGGAGGGAACATGAAAGCAGTAATAGTGATAATGGACGGTGTGGGTGATCGCCCCATAAAAGAGCTGGGCGAGAAGACCCCCTTGGAAGTAGCTGAGAGCCCCAACTTGGATGAAATTGCCAGGACAGGCATCACTGGCCTCATTGACACGATAGCCCCGGGCATAGCACCCGGTAGCGATACCTCCCATCTCTCTATTTTCGGCCTCGACCCGCAGGTTCATTACCATGGCAGGGGTCCGCTCGAGGTCCTTGGTGTAAAGGAGATACAACTGGAACACGGGGATGTCGCATTAAGGGCGAACCTAGGCACAGTAGACGACGACCTTCGGATAGTGGACCGGAGAGCCGGGCGGATAGAAACCACTGAGCCACTGTGTAAGGTTCTCGATGGTATGACAATAGATGACGCAAAGGTTATCCTAAAGCCGAGTGCATGGTACAGGGCGGCATTTGTCCTTAGGGGCAAGGGCCTCAGCGACAGAGTAGGCCCCAATGACCCGAAGAAGGTGGGCGAGAGAATATTGGAAGTGAAGCCCCTTGACAACTCGAAAGAAGCAAAAAGAACCGCTGGGATATTGAACGAGTTTACTAAACTTTCTTATGAAAAGCTGAAAGAATTGCCCTTCAATAAGAATAGAACCCTGGAAGGGAAACTACCCGGGAATATGGTTCTCTTTAGAGGGGCTGGTACATATGTGCCTGCACCGACACTCCAGGAGAAATATGGTATGAAATCTGCATGTATCGCTGGCGGGGGTCTGTACAAGGGCGTGGGCAGGTACCTGGGGATGGATGTAATAGACGTTCCCGGAGCGACTGGCCGTTATGACTCTGACTTTGGCGCCAAGGTAAGAGCACTAAAGGACCTGAAGGACAAATACGACTTCTTCTTCGTCCATATGAAGGCGACGGATTCTGCCGCCGAGGACGGGAATTACGAACTGAAGATAAAGATGATAGAGAATATGGACAAGGCGCTAGGGGGTCTTTTGGACTTCGATGGCCTTCTCGTCGTGACAGGGGATCATACCACTCCATGTTCGCTCAAGAAACATTCTTACGAGCCGGTACCCGTAGCGATGAGAGGTGAGGGCATACGGGTTGATGATGTCAAGGCCTTCGATGAGCGGAGCTGCGCAAAAGGGGCTCTTCATAGGATTAAGGGCCTGGACCTGATGCCGATGGTCGCTTATCATATGGGCTTTTCGAAACTGTACGGTGCCTAATCCGTAGTGTAAATTTCTCTTTTTTCCTTAAATGTAGTGTAACTATCGCTCAGGCCTACGTAACCTCTATCAGGAACTCGGCCCTCATATAAAGCTCACCCTTTTTAGTCACTGGGTTCCACCTGAGGGGCGTGTAATACACAGTTTGGTCCTTTATTTCATAGAAGCTCTCCGGCACCAGGCTGTCGACCGCCGGGCTGCCAGAGACCCTGAAGACCTGTATCTCATTGTTGAAGTCGGCTTTCTGGGCCCCAACAAAATTTATCTTCTTGATTTTTTTGGCGCTTCCCTTGCTGCTGCCTAGGGAGACGTAATCTATGCCCCCGTATAAGTCCTCCACAATCAATCTCCCCTTGCTTTTGTCTATGCTGAGCTTCAGGGCTATCTGTGGTCCGTTCCAGATGCATCTGTTGGAAGCCAGGCTCTCCTTTATGCAGGTGGAGGAGCTCCAGCCGCTTTCCGTGGGGACGGGTATTTGGATAGTAAAGGCACCCACGTCCCTTTTTGCCCTTATTCCGGCGATCGCCACATTTAAGGTATACTGGTCTGTCCCCTTGGGCGTCAGGGCGAAGTACTTCGTTATCTCGGTTCTGCCGTCAGGGGGCGATGTGAAGGTATCGGAATACCAGATCTCATCAAAGGACTTCTTGTATTCCTTGACCTTTCCGGTTATGTCTATTATATTCGTCTTTTCAACCTTTATTGTCATCTTCTCGTCATTGTTTCTGTCATTGCCCTCATCGATTAAGTTTTCTGGGTCGACTTCCACGGAGACCGTTATCGAGCCGACGTCGGCTGATGTGGGCGTCCAGTTGTAGGATATCATCTCAGGTGAGCCGATTGCAAACAGCGGGATCTCTCCCGAATAGACGGTCTTCTCGCCCAACAGCATCCTAACCGCCACAGACGTAGCATTGGACCCGCCCCGGTTTTCTAGCGTGGCGGTTATAACAACCTCCTTGTCAGTGTTTATAGTCTCAGGAATTACCTTGAGTTCTGTGATCCTGAAATCCGGCTTCATCTTGTTGGGTATGCCCTCCTCTTCGGGTTCTTCTGGCGGCGCGGCCTCATCCTTCGTCTCATTGGGTATCACTACAGCGCCCGATGGCGGCTGAGGGCTAGGACTGGTCTGCAAAGCTAAAAAAATCGCCAGACCCACTATGACCACGATGCCTATGACCACAAAGGGTAGAAACTGCTTATATCTAGTGAAAAGCTCTATCCTACGGTCAATCTCCCTCAAACCCATTTTAATCCAAAGCCTTGACAACCAGAACAACCATCAGCAGGACAACGGGAAGCCAGAGCATGAAGGCGTTCCCGCTCTTGCTGAAGTAAACGGCCCATAGCTCGCCCACTACGAAAATCAATAGCAAGAGGATAAGAATAGCCGCAAAAGCGTCACCAATAACCTTCGACAGTTTTTTGGTGTAATCATTCAAAATTTCAGAAAGAGCCATTATCTAGGTGTCCACTTATTTTTACCCTTAAAATATAAAAACGTAGGCAATAGTTTTTATACTCTTTTTTTGAAATATATATGCTGTAACGCACTTCTATCTAAAACCCCTAGGGGGGTATTAATTTATATAGCAAGTGCGTCTAAAATATCACAAACCTGTTAAAGGGGTGAAAAAAAATGAGTGAAACAAGGTACTATGTTCTGAGAAAAGGTGGTAAAGACACCAACCACGTGTACAAGGGAAGACAGCCACACCAAGCTGCTCTGAAGGCTGCAACTGATGGCGTAACAGACATCAACCTCAGAGAGAGGGGTGCGAAGAAGAAGAAGGGCATGATAAAGATACACGTCTTCAAAGGGCAGAGAGTAAAGGTGTCTGCACCGTCTGACAGGCCTTCTTGGCTACCTGCACAGGTATGGAAGCCAAAGGTCAAAAAGGTGGGTATTAAGTGGGAGTCTATGTAAGGCTTCTGTTTTCGGTTTTTGTTTATGAGGCCCTCTGAATTTAGAGGGCTCTGTTCTTTTTCCCACCTTTTTCCTTTTTATTAACCCCCGCTCTCCTGTTTTTGAATGCTTTTAGAATATCTGCTATTCCTCCTTCTTGGGATCCTCCTCGGCATCTGTACTGGGCTACTTCCGGGCCTGCATGTCAATACCATAAGCATTATCCTCCTTTCCCTGTTCCCCTTCATGGGCGTCGGCGCGCTTCAATTCGCCATCCTGTTGGCATCCATGGCGACAGTCCACACATTCCTAGACTTCATACCATCCATCTTTTTGGGCGCGCCGGAAGAGAGCACTGCCATGTCCATCCTGCCGACCCACAGGCTCCTTCTCCAGGGCAGGGGCGTCGAGGCAGTCAAG
>JAFGQM010000102.1 GCA_016935655.1 Candidatus Altarchaeota archaeon
GGGGCTTTCGAGTACAGCGCACAGCAGGGATGCGCACAGAATGCGGATTGTGAAGACCAGAACCCATGCACCTACGACCTCTGCAGGGACTCGTCCTGCATAAACAACAACGCAAATCTGGACGGCAACGGGAACATAGGCCTTGGGGACATAATACACGTGATAGGCTACTGGGCTACTACAGGTCCTACAGGGGACATAGACTCCAGCGGGTGGGTGGGATTAAGTGACGTTTTGGCGATCATGAGCCTTTGGGGCAACAGCTGTGCATATGGGGTTTAATACACTTCTTTTAATATAACGATTTATATTTCCATCGTGTTTAATTACCCTAACAGGAAATGGCTGACATGAGTTATGTCGTTGGAAGGCTTCATGGCCTGAATGAGCTCGTGAAGATACTGAAGGACATGGTTAAAAACAAGAAGGCCACCCAGAACGCGGAGATGATAGAGGTCATGGCCGACCATATCTCGGAGCAACTGGAGGCCATAATAGGTGAATTCGAGGGCGGCGGAGTAAAACCCGAGCACAAGGAGAAACTGGCAGAAGCCAAGGAGAAAGTGGTCCAGTCCCAGAGGAAGGTGGAGGAGGCGGAAACACCCGAAGAGAAGCTGGACGAGCACAGCAAGACGGTCGATGAGCTGTTGAGGGACCTGGAGAGCATGAAGTAGGAATCATTTTTATTCTCCCTCCGATTCTATTTAGGAGAAAATGAGTGCGAAAACCCATATCTTTTGGATTTCGGTGTTATTGCTCATAGCGGATGCCTCGGCATTCTCCTGCGATACGTCTGGTGTGGGGGCCGGAGGCTCGGTAGTCCTATGTTTTGTGCCCCTGATACTCTTCTTGGCCGTATTATTCTGGGCACTGCAAAAGAAGACCAGGAAGAAGGTGGTGAGCCGGACTGGTCCGGTACTGATATTTATAGAGCTAATGTTGTGTGGTGTCGTCCCCCTGATCATAGACAGCGATTCTTGTTTCGGTCCATACTGGCTCTTGTTCCCTGCTGTGATGGGCGTGTTGCTAGCCGTTTATGTGTTCCATCGGAAGCAGAAAGAGAAGAGGTACATAGACACGATAATAAAACAGAAGGCAAACGGGCATATCGACCCCTCAGTCGAGCTTGATGTCCATGTGAAAAAACAGCAGGAGGCCAAGAAGACTGCCGAGATCACAAAGGAAGGCGACCAGGAGAGTTATCTCGCGAGGTTCAAGCCACCTCCCGGTTTGTTGGCCAGGAAGAAGACAAGAGAGGAGCCCAAGCCGAAGATGGAGGAACCACTGGTGGAAGAGGTCCACGATAACGTCGAGAAGGCGGAGAACGTGCACTTTGAGCTAGAGGATGAGCCTCCCGTACACGTAGAGCCAAGGGTCAAGATCGAAGAGGAAAAGCCGGACCACAAGGAGATGGAGAAGATAATATCCGGCGTCCTTGAGAAATCCAAGACCCCCAAGGCCAAAGATAAAAAGTCGGAACAGGACTAACTATTTCTCCAGCAGCCCAGCCACGATCAGTGGGAAAGCCAGTGTGGCGTCGCAGATTATATCCGTGATAAGCGCGTCCGCAGCCACCTTCTTCCAGCTCTTGGCCTCCTCCAGATGCGCGCCAGAGACCCCGCCATGCTCCGGGCGGTCCAAGGTTACTTGTATCGCATAGTCGAGCTCCTTCCCTGACGCCTGCATCATCCCCGCGATGAAGTGCTTTGGGACCCCGCCCCCGAGTATAAGCGCGCCGAAGCTCTTGTCCTGCCAGACTATGTCCATTATGTCCCTTATGTCCAGCTGTGGGTTGAGCTTCAGACCGTGCTTCTGGGAGTACATCCAGACCTGGAAGCCAAGCATGGAATCGGTTATGGAGGGACAGAATATCGGGACCTTCATGTCAGCGCATGCCTTTATTATGGACTCTTCGTCCTTGATCTGCTTCCCCATCTCGTCCAGGAGCTCCCTGGGGGACATCTCCCTCTGTGGCAACTTTGGCAGGATCTCCTGCACACCGCTCTCCAGCTCCACATAACCCTTTTTGTCCAGGAAGACATCGTAGATCCTGACCACATTCTTGTCTGCCAGTTTCGCGTCGTTGGCATAGGCCGAGCCCTGCATGTGATGCACGCCGAAGGTCTCTATCAGGTCGTGGGTCAGCATGGCTCCCGTAGTCATGAAGACGTCCACCTTGCCTGATCTTATGAACTTGACGAAGATCCTGCGCATCCCGCCCGGCACCAGCGCACCCGCCGCGCACAAAACTTTGATGCATCTTTTGTCATCGACCATGGCCTTGTATATGCCCACAGCCTCGTTTATCCTCTTGGCTGCATACCCAGCCCCGCCCATCTGCTCTATGAACTCCTTCACTGACATGCCCGCCCACACGTCGGCCCTGTTCAGCCTTTTGTCTCCTTTCATGTTGCTATATTTCCCCTTTGGTATATAAAATTTTTAAGACCCCACCAATAATATCCCGGCATGAAGATAGATAACAAGACAAGAAGGAAGGTAATAGCCGAAAATGCCCTGCATGCGCGCTCTTTTTTGTCAAGGATGAGGGGCCTCATGCTCAGGAGGAAGCCTGTGGCCCTTGTCATAGAGGCGCCACACCAGGGAATCGAGTCTACCTCCATCCACATGTTCTTCATGCTCTTCTCGATAGACGTCGTATGGGTCGATGAGTCTGGGAGTGCAGTGGATCTAAGGAAACGGATCAGGCCGTTTTCCCTAAACATATTCAAGCCTTCCGGGCCTGCCAAATACGTCCTTGAACTGCCTGTGGGAGTCATAGAGCTCTCGAAAACACAGATTGGCGATAAGATAATACTAAAAGATATTTAAGCCTTATCCCCTTAATTCCACATGCCAAGACCTGTACATCCTGAGACTAGGAGGATTCTCAGAGAGATGTGGCCGGACCACGGGGCGTGGTCTACCCCGAAGTTCAAGAGGCTCGAATACTGCAGCCCTATGACCATACAAAAGAAGCTGGATATACTTAGGGGTGGCCGGATACCCCTCCGGTACCTGAAACCGACGATACTCCTGCTCCCCAGCAAAGAGATAAGAGGCACATTGGCAAAACTCCAGTCCAACGTCTCGAAGAAACTGGCTTTGTACAGGGAAAACGAGGGGTTGGCTATTGCAGAGGCCACAAAAGCGAATGTAAGGGGCTTGACAACCGACGATAAGAGGACCATAGCTACGGAGGCCCTGCTGGACGCCGCACTCAAATATTCACCCCACAAGGGGGCATTCAGCACTTTCGCCACCAGTGTCATACAGAGGAGGTTCCTGGACGAGCTCAGGGTCCAGGCCAGGAGAGGCAAGGTCGACACGTCCCTCAGGGACCAGGCAAGAAAAGGCCATGACACGCTTTCGAGGACACCCCTATCGGAATGGGTGGAGACAGAGCTACATAAGGGGCTGGTGGAGGAGCTCAGGGCCCTTAGGATAGGCAAACGGCCCATCTCCTTTGTGGAAGCTGAGGTGGTATTGAGGAGTTTTGGCATCGACAGGCCGAAGCAGACACTGGACGAGATAGCGGAGGAGTTCGGCTCTACCAAAAAATCTATAAAACTGACCAAGAACAGGGTCCTCAGGCACTGGCGCAAGAGGAGCAACTTGGCAGGCTATTTGTCTTGATATTAATCTATATTTAAGATTTAAGAGCATAATCTCCCAATGCCAAAAAAATCAGTAAAACCCAAGAGTGGAGCTAAGGCCAGGAAATCGAGGAAGCTCACAGACAGACAGGTCCTTATTCGCGTCTTTGGCAAGGCAGGGCTTCAAAAGGCTCCTCAGCGTCGGGTTTCAGGAGTCCTTGAGAAGATCCGTGTTTTGAGAGAACGGGAGATCCCCCCTGAGAGAATACATTCGAACCGTCTTCTTGCCTTGTCAGTACCGAGACTCAAAGTCTTGGTTGATAACAAGATCCCTATAAATGAAGCCAGCGAAGCCGTATTGAAGATGAATACAAGTAAATTAAAGCTAGCGGCCCCGGCTTTGCGAAAGGAGTACGTCGGAAGTCTGTATAACGAAAACAGAAAGCTTGTAAATTGGGCTGTACGAGAGAGAAAGCCTGCAGGCCTTCCACTCACTGATGCAATGGACGTCGTCGAGGAAGCCTATGCGGATGCATGCACCGGCTTTGACCCGAACAGGGGAACTAAACTCTCCACTTATCTGTCTAATACTGTTTTCCGGAGGATGAAAAGAACCAACAAGTCCAGATCTCGCAGGGTCGGGAAACATATCAGACTGGCTGGGAAGTTGCTCGAGGAGAAACGCTGGTCTGACAAGGCTACACCCTTGTCAATACTGACTGCCACCAATCTACCTAGCGACCTCAAAGACAGGCTTCAGAGAGACCTTCAGAACCTGCAGATAGAGCATAAGCTGCTGGGCAAAATCGCTTATAGGCCCATAAGGCCCCAAGAGATAGACTTGATTATGAGGCGCTACGGCCTGGGTCCCTATGAGGCACATACCCTCAGGCAGGTTGGCAACGCAGCAGGCTTCGGTAGCGAACGCGCAAGGCAGGTCGTGGATCAGGTCCTCAGGAACTGGATGAGGGAGAGGGGGGAAGCGTATTCGAGAGAGTACAAGGATCTACTAGTTTCTGACTCATAATATTATTTAATACAAAACCGTTAACATTACCATGATTGTTTTGTCGAGCAAGAAGTCCGCGGGCATAGCAGAGGAGGTGGTCAAGTCGCTCAAGGCGACCTTCGGCAGGATCGACACGAAGACCTTCCCCGACGGGGAGGTGTATGTCCGCATCCGTGATAAGGTCGAGGGGAAGGACATAGTCTATATACACACCGCCCAGAACAACAACGATCTAATCGAGCTCTTCTTGGCACTTTCAGCGTTTAAGGAAAACAAGGCGAAGAGGATAACCTGTGTCATCCCCTATCTTGCCTACAGCCGACAGGATGAAGCCTTCTTGGATGGGGAGGCCATAAGCGCGCAGACAATCCTTAGATCAATAGCCTCCTATGCAGACGAGATAGTGACCGTGAACGCCCATTTTTTGAACGAAGCCGGCAAGTTCGAGTTCGGCGGGGTTACACTACACAATCTGGACGCCTTCCCCCTTCTCGCAAAGTACTTCAAGCACGTCAAGAAGCCGGTGGTCCTTTCCCCGGACGAGGGTTCCCTTTATTATGCCAAGGAAGCCGCAAGTGTGATAAAATGTGAGTTCGACTACCTTGTCAAAAGGAGGATAAGCGGCGAGGATGTGGAGATGCAGCCCAAGCATCTGGACGTGCACGGCAAGGACGTCATAATCCTGGACGACATAATATCGACTGGTGGGACCATAATACGGGCCTCGGAGAGGCTAAAGGAGCACGGTGCGCTTGGCGTCTACGTGGGCTGCGTCCACGGGGTCTTCGCGAAGGGGACCGGGATGTTCAAGGAGCTCAACGAGCTTATATGCACCGACACCATACCGATGAAGCTCAGCATGGTCTCGGTGGCGCCACTTATAGCAGAATACTTGAAAAAATCAAAGCCCTAAAGGATTAGCCCCATTTATTCTTCTCCAGCCCTTGGGATCCATAAGTCCCATCAGTCCTTATAGCAGCTTCACCTAGCTTGCTCCTCTTGGCTATTACAGGGCAAATAGCCCGTGTGAGAAGGGCAGCTTGCGTTATAGTAACTTCATAAGCTCCCAGATGTACCTGCCGGTCCTCTCGCCTTCGAGTCCAACAACCTCTGTTTTGCATTTATATTCATTACCGAAAAACCTGAGGGCTTTTTTGTCAGCACTTTGGAAGTTCAATTTGACCTCCACGCCTAGGAGCCCCTTGTTGGCGATTACAAAATCGACCTCCTGCTTATTTGTGGTTCTCCAGAAGTTCACCTTCTTTCGGGCTTTGGCCAACTCTGTAAAGACGAACGTCTCAAAGGAGTTCCCGAGAATGACCTTTGGGAATTCCTTCAGCCAGAGGAGGTGCATCATCCCCGTATCCATGAAGAATACCTTTGGGTTCTTTGTCAGTTCGCTGCGCAGATTTCTGTGGAACGGCGTCATCCTCTTTATGATGAAGGTGTTCTCAAGCAAATCAAGCCACCCCTTAATTGTTCTCTGGTTGACTCCAAGCGTGTTTGACAGCTCCGACGCGTTGAGCAGCTGCCCAGACTGTGAGGCCAGAACCTCTGCCAGCCTATTGAAGTCTGAAATGTCCCTTACGTTTCCAATATCGCGTATGTCCTTGCGTACATACGTGTTTATTATCTGGGACAGATAAGTCAATTTCTTCTCCTGTGATTTCTCAAGCACTATCCTCGGATAAGCCCCGAATCTTATGAACTCCTTTGCTAGGACGACAAGTTCGCGATTCAGGGTTTCGCTGTTCTCCTTCGATAGCCTGAACGTTTTTTCCTTGAAGGTCAGGAATTCCTCAAAACTCAGCGGCCACAACTCGAAGTTGACAGTCCTACCGGTGAGGCTTTCCTTAAACTTCTTCTTGATTTCAAAGGTAGATGATCCGGAGACTATCAGCTTCACTTTAGGATAGTGGTCATGCATTATCTTTATGAACTTAGTAGGGTCCTCTAGGTATTGTATCTCGTCCATGACCAGGAAAATCCTATGACCCTCGTCCGCCCCAGTCTCTATGAGGTACCTATAGGTTTCTTCTGGCCCGTTGTTGCATAGTTCCAGAAGGCGGGGGATTTCAAGGTCAAAGTAGAATGAGTTGTCCCCAAGGTGGTTATCCATCAGGTACCTTAACAGGGATGTCTTCCCAACCTGTCTGGCCCCATAAATTACGATTGCATCCTTCGAATTCATATACGCGAGCACTTCATCAACCAGTTTTCGCTTATAGAGTTTTTCCATATTTTCTTATGTAATTTTATCATTATAGTATAAAAATAACATGAATAAGCCTGTCCTAGACTCTTCTAAACCCAAGAGCGTACTAGATAGCCCTAATGGATTAACTTGGGAGAAATGAAAAACAAAACTTTTCATGAACTATGGAAGCCGACATTTTCATGATTTCCGGGTTTCAATTCCAGCTCCTTTATCCTACCGGCACCTTTTATATCGTCGAGGATTATTTTTGCGAGTTCTAGTTTTCCCTTCGGCACTTCAATTTCGCCCTTCTCCAGCTCTGCGCCCAGAGACATGCTCTTCTCAGTCTTGTAAGCCCTTATCCTGTCTGTGATCTCAACCATCAGTTTTCCGGCCTCTTCAGCCTTCTCGTCTACAAGCTCTTTCCTCACCTTCGGATACTCAGTTTTATGTATCGATTCCTTCGAGAACAATTCCGAATAAATCTCTTCTGTGATATGTGGAGTCACCGGCGCCAATAGCTTGAGTACGGTCTCAAGGACCGTCCTAAGCGTGTACTGGGCGGCGTATCTGGAGTCTTCGCCGTATATCTCCGGCTTGTACAGCCGGTGCTTGACCATCTCCAGGTAGTAGTCGGCGAACTCGTGCCATATGAAGCTCCTTATACCCTGCAGCGGGAGGTTGAATACGTATCCGTCCAGGCCCTTCCTGCATTCTTCGATCAAGCCCTGCAGCTTTGACAAAATCCAGCGGTCGACGTCCCTCAGCTCAGGCTCCCCCCCTTCCTTAAACCCTTGTAAATGGCCTTCAACAAATCGTGAGACGTTCCAAAGCTTCGTCAAAAACTTCTGTGAGTGCTCGCACTCCTCCCATGAGAACGGGTAATCCTCACCGAGGGAACCGGCGGCGGCCCACTGCCTTATGGCATCGGCAGTATACTTACCCAAAACCTCCTCGGGTGCTATTATGTTGCCCAGGCTCTTGCTCATCTTCCTGCCGTCAGCCCCGGCTATCATGCCGTTTATCATGAGGTCCTTGAAACAGGGCTTGCCGGTTATAAGCAGGTTCCTGAATATCGTGTAGAAGGTCCAGGTCCTTATTATCTCATACCCCTGGGGTCTCAGGTAGGCGGGATAGGTCCTCTTGAAGAACCTTTCGTCCTTCCCCCACTTCGTCACCATAAGCGGGCTGACAGATGAATCGATCCAGCAGTCGCATACGTCCTTTTCCCCGGTCGCTTCCCCGCCGCATTTGCATTTCCTGGTAGTCCCCCTCGGGTCCGCAGGGAGCTCCTCCTTCTTCGCAGGTATCACCTCCCCACACCTCTTGCAGGTCCAGAACGGTATGGGTGTGCCCCAGACCCTCTGCCTCGAGACTATCCAGTCCCAGTCCATGCTGTCGCACCAGTCCTCCAGGCGGCCCAGCATATAATCGGGATACCACTTCATGGTCCTTGCGGCCTTCTTTATCTCCGGCAGGTACTCCCTGGTCTTTATGAACCACTGCTCCAGCGGGAGCAGCTCTATCGGGGTCTGGCAGGAGTTCCTCTCTGTGTGGCACAGGGCGTTGTGCTGCATGTCCTCTACCCTTTTGACTCTCCCCTCTTTCTTTAAATCCTCGATTATCTGTTTTCTGGCCTCCTCGATGGCCATGCCCTTGTACTCCCCCGCCGCATCGGTCATCCTCCCCGTTTCCCCTATGGACTCTATAACCGGCAGCTTGAACTTCTTCTGCCACCTTATGTCCTGCTCATCGCCGTATGTGCACAGATATACCACTCCCGTCCCGAACTCCATGTCCACGCTCTCGTCCTCAAGGATGGGCACGGTCCTCTTGAAGATGGGCAGCTCGGCCTTCTTGCCGACAAATTTCGTATACCTTTTGTCCTTCGGATTTACGAAGACC
>JAFGQM010000103.1 GCA_016935655.1 Candidatus Altarchaeota archaeon
GCCATGTGCCCTCTGAGGTCTCTATGGCCGCTATCATGTCGCCCGTCTGCACGACCTTGTATACCACATCAGGCCTGTCCAACCTTGCGCCCACCATCTGAAGGCCTACTGCGATGGGGTGGTCGAACTTCACGAACCTTAGGTCTAAACCGTGAGCGATGTCAGTCAGGCCTACCAGCTCTCCGGTGAGCTTTGCAGGGACTGGAATCCCGTTCCCGCTCGGCCAACTCCACCCAGCCACGTTCTTATATGCGGGGTCCGGATGCTTTGAGCCCGCATCGCCGATGACTATGAGCTTCCCACCAGCGTCGACCCATTTCTTGACTGCTTCCCGGGTATTCATGTTAAAGTATGGATCGCCTTGTAGTATCAAGACCCTGTAAGACTTTAAGGTGTTCTCATTGACTACCACGCTCGGCGGTATGTTTATCGCATACTTGATGTTCTTGAACCTAGCCTGGTCGCTCGTCAGGACCCTCTGCACACCTGGCGATGGGACGCCGATGACGCCCACGGTGACATCACCCCCACACCCTATGGGTATCATGCACGGGATTATGTGCAGGAATTGTAACACGAAAAACGCAATCACTATCAGCAGGATCAAGGGCAGAACACCCTCGATATTGTGGAATTTGCCTTTTATTCCTCCTCCGCCGGAGGGCATGTACGCGTACGGGTCGCCGGGGTATGCTTCCATTTTTTTCTCGGTTTTATTTTTAGATTTTATTAATACGTTGGTAAATTTAGCGCTTAAAGAATAAAAATAGCCATAAAAATGCGTATGGTCGTGGAATTGTCGGATTCCCTGGAGGGCGAGGCCAAGGCACCACCTAGCAAAAGCTACACCCATCGCGCCATAATCCTCTCCGGACTGGCTCGAGGGACCTCAAAAATCAACGACCCGCTGCTGTCCGCGGACCCGCTGGCTAGCATGGAGGCGATAAGAGCTGGTGGCGCGCAGGTCCGGGTAGGAAAGGGATCCCTGGTTATAAAAGGCAACGACGGGGTTGTAAAGGTCCCCAAAAAAACCGTGGATGTGGAGAACAGCGGGACCACAATAAGAATCATGACATCCGTCTTCTCGCTTTGCGACAAGGAGGTTGTCCTCACAGGCGATGAATCCATCCGGAAGAGGCCGATGCAGCCCCTGCTGGATGCGCTTTCCCAAATCGGGGTGGAAACTACCTCAACAAACGGCAACCCCCCGGTATCGGTAAAAGGGCCGATGAAGGGCGGGATATGCAGGATAAGGGGTGATGTTAGTTCACAATACATCTCCGGCTTGCTGATATCATGCCCCCTTGCCAAAAAAGATACGACAGTCGAGATAACCACAGAGCTTAGATCCAGACCCTATTTGGACCTGACACTCGACCAGCTTAGGAGGTTCGGGGGCAGGATCGACAACCAGGATTATAAAAGATTCATGATTAAGGGCAACCAGTCTTACAAGGCCACTGACTACACGGTCGAGGGAGACTATTCCGGAGCCGCATTCATTCTGGCGGCTGCCGCCCTGATAGACTCCAAAGTTATGGTAAGGAATCTATTCAAGGATTCAAAACAGGGGGATAAGAAAATCATCGAGATTCTAAGGAAGATGGGGGCCGATTTGAAAGTGGGCAAGGATTCTGTGGCCGTAAAAGGGGGTTCGCCGCTCTCAGGCATCGAGGTTGATCTGTCCCAAACGCCAGATCTATTGCCGATAATGTCAGTCCTGGGTTCACTTGCCCAAGGAAAGACGATAATAAGGAACGTGGAGCATGCGCGCATAAAGGAGTGTGACAGGATAGACGCCATGGCCAAGGGTTTGACCAAGATGGGCGCAAGGCTTAAGGAAAAGAGGGACGGGTTTGAGATAGATGGGGTGGACAGCTTGAGCGGCGCAGAGGTCCAGGCCTTCAACGACCATAGGATTGTCATGGCCCTGGCGGTGGCGGGATTGCGCGCTAAGGGCAAGACGGTTATAGACTCGGCAGAGAGCGTGGCAGTCTCCTTCCCAAATTTCTTGGAAGTTATGAAGACCCTCGGGGCTAACATCAGCTGATGAACTCTTGGCACCTGCCATAATACAATAGACTCATCATACTGCCTTCCCCATATGCCCCCTCGACTATCTCGTTTATCTTGACGCAGACTTTTTTCGCTTCCCATACATTCTCTTTGGCGGTCTTTTTGGCCAGGTCCTCCAGGCAGTAGACTGCGTCCTGAGCCGTTACCTCGCCCGTGCAGGCCCCCAACGAGCAGAAGTTCTTTTCATCATAGCCCGCAGTCAAAATGCAGGAGTTTATCTTATCATCCAAACTCCCGGCAGCCTCATTACGAGCGGTCGGCTCTGGCCCCCCGGGAAGTAGTACCATGATTAGTACAAACACCAGCAGAAGGCCAACAATCAGGATTCTCATGTCCACCAACAACTCTTTCAAACGCATCCATAAAAAATTACAATAACCACCCCGGACTCACAAATATACACTTGCATCTCTCCACATTTAAATCAGTGACTATGCTGCAGTATTCGTCACCCGGGCATTCACCGCCGCAGTATTCACTGTCGGCGTTGATCGGATCCTCCAGATGCCAGCCGCAGGCCTTCGGGTCTTGACAAGCGCAACCTCCCACATCCGAGTTCCAGTAACATTCACCGTCATTTTGGCAGCTGTATAAGGTGCAATCAAACCAGTCCCTGGCGCTGTCAACTGGCGCATCCTCACACCAGACCTCTTGCTCCTCCCCCGGTTCGTCTGGCGGGTTTTTGTTGCACAGGCAGCCAATGTAATTGGTCTGGCAGACCCACTCTGCCTTCAACTCCTCTTCACAGAATTCTGTTATCTCCATTATAAACGGCGTTGCCTCTACCTCCGTGCAGTTGAAATAAAACGGGTCTGTGGCCGTTGTGTCACAACCCACCTCGTTGGTCCTCCGTATGAACTCGCCCGGTACGGCTTCGCATTCGTCGCTCCAGGATTCTATCGTAAGGGCGCTGAACTCGTCTTGGAACCTCGCTATCATGGGATGCTTATCCGTGAAATACTCGCAGTCTACGCAATCCCAGTCCTCAGAGCAATCTGAATCGAAACAATCCGTCTTCCCGTCACAATCGTTGTCCCTGTTGTCGTTGCAATCTTCATCGCATTCCCCGTTTCCTCTACAGTCGGAATCGCAGCAGTCCCTTAGGCCGTCCCCGTCGTCGTCCTCCCTGTTGTCGCAAATCTCTGTCTTGTTTTCGACACATATGCAATCCGGGTCCTCGCAATCTATGAGGCCATCCGCGTCGTTGTTTATGCCGTCTGTGCAGTTTTCTATGCATCTACAATCAGGGTCGGCGCAGTCTATCAGCCCGTCGAAGTCGTCGTCAAGATGGTTTTTACATTCACTCTCGTTTTCAGGAGGTTCGCAGTCCTCTGCGCATTTCATGTACGTCTCACCCTCCTCGCATCTCCTGTTGCCGCAGCAGTCCTCGATCAACTCCTCCTTACATGAGCCGAAGACGCATGTCCTTACCCTGCATTTGTCAGAGTTCCCGGAACACATCCCGTAGCTGCCGTCGAGCGGCTTATGGAAACATAGTCCTTCCCCCTCTTTGCATTCGTCATTGGTGCACGGGTTGCCGTCATCACAAGAAGGGGGGCATTTTGGCGCCGAGGATTGCAACGCATAGATGACAATCGCACTGCCTGCAAAAAGGGCTATTATAATCAGGATCACTGCCGCGATTAGTACCTTCTCATCCTCTTTTGCCTTAGAAGTCTTCTCTGGCTGGGTCTCCTGTGGTTTCTTGGTATCCCCTGGTAGAGCCATCGTGACAAGGCTTGCATGTATAAAAATCCTACTGCCATTAACCTGTGGGTATCAGCGGCTTCTGCGGGCTTTTACGCAACTCCCTTGGCCCTGAGTCTTTGAGTGAAATGGGGCTCGTCTCCGACATACCTTATTATCCCCTCTTCGCCGAAGACATATCTGTCCCTGCTCTTCCTCCCCTGCTCTTGCTGCAAGAATCTGAGATAGTCCTCTCTCTTCTTTTTGATATTTGCGGTCATCATGGTTTGGGTGTAATAATTGGGGGTTATCCTTTAAAAATAAATTCTATTACTTCAAAACCTTCCCGAAGACAAGGGTGTTGCCATACTCCATCCTTTTCCCCTTTGCAGAAATCTTCCCCCACAACTCAAAGCCCAGTTTTCTTGCGATGCCCCGGGTCCCTAAGTTGGCGTCATGGCAGGTCATCACCACCTCCCTGACTGGCGTGCCATCGGGATACTTAGTCTTGCCTATCCTCTTTATGCTCTCTTGCGTCAGCTTAGTCCCCACTCCCTTGCCCCGGGCTAGCCTGGAGGTGAGAATCAGGAAGATATATCCGTGCCTTTGCTGGCTCTTTGGAATTCTTTTGAGATCCCTGAGTATGGGAGTCCTGTGGGCCGTGTGGCCGTATCTGGAAAAGCCGAGCAGTCTTCCTCCCCGGCTTTCCGCTACCACAGCAGTCTTGAATCTCCCTATCTGGTCGACCTCGGTCCTGATGGCATTAGGGCTGAAGGGCGGGTCGAAATGTTCGCTGTAGGTTTTCAGAAGCCTTCTTATCCTTGGCAGGTCTTTTGGCTGGACTTTCCTGACTCTTATCTGCGGCCTTCGCTTTTTTGCCTTAGCCATAATGAGTTTATGGAACAAAGGAAAAAAATACTGGCCAGGAATTATCTTGGTCTCTCTATTTCCATGAGTGTCACATTGCCTACCCGTTCGACGGCTTTGGTGTGCAGGACCCTCAAGACCCTGAAGCCTTGGTCCTCGAAAAACCCTTTTGTATCACCTTCTATAGTGGTTACCTTGCCATGCGCAAGCTGCAGCATTCCCAGATCCAGATAGGCTTTTCCCCCAGGCCTGAGGCGGGAGAGGACATGGTCTGTGACCTCTCCAGGGCTCATCTTTTGGGGTTCGCCGCTTACAGCGACGATAAAATCGAATCCTCCGCTCAAAGGTCTCTTTTGATTACCGAGTCGCATCACACGATAAGAGTCGATGCCCTTGGTCTTGGGCGGTCTAGCCAATCCGGTAGCAACAGTAGTTATGTTATGCCCGAATCTATCTTTGAGCTCTCTCAGAAACCTCCCCTCGCCTGCACTGACCTCTAACACTTTGGGTTTTCTGCCCCTGGCTATTGACTTCTGGACGGCACCATAGAAATCGGTGTTGAACATGGCACCATATTCCTTCACGCCAGTGGAGACGGGGTAGTGCGGAGCCTTGCCCCCGTAGGCAGCTTGGTCCAATCTGCGTATTCTCCGCAGCTCTATAGCAGTTTTGCCCCTAGGGCCGAGGTTTGACAGCCCCCTTCTGATCCTTTTGAAGACCATGCATGTATATCCAAAACCAAAAGAAAAACACTCGATTTTAGTTCCCCGAGGCTCAAATTATACCATGAGTTCTAACACCTTCGGCAAGGAGTTTTGCCTCACTACCTGGGGCGAGAGCCACGGAGCGGCAGTTGGCTGTGTAGTCGATGGCTGCCCCTCCGGGTTGAAGATCTCTCAGGAGTACGTACAGGAGGAGCTGAACTGGCGCAGGCCGGGCCAGAGTGATATCTCCACGTCCAGAGGGGAAAAGGACAAGGTGGAGCTCCTTTCAGGCGTATTTGACGGGAAGACTGTCGGGGCCCCGATTTCCATGCTCGTCTGGAACGAGGACAAGGATTCGTCGGCATACAAGCCGTTTAAGGACAAGCCTCGTCCGGGCCATGCAGACCTTACTTGGAGGGAAAAGTTCGGCTTTGTGGACTGGAGGGGCGGTGGGCGCTCCAGCGCGAGGGAGACGGTCGGAAGGGTCGCCGGAGGGGCGGTCGCGAAGAAGCTTTTGGAGGATACTCTGAGTATCGAGGTTTTCGCTTACACGAAGGAGATCGCAGGGGTAGTGGCAAGGGACATGAAGATCGAAAACTTGGACAAGTGCAAGTGCAGGGAGATAACAAAATTGAATCCGATAAGGGCCCTTGACCTGGAGCGTGCCAAGCTCATGGAGCAGGAGATCTTGAATGCAAGGGCCGACAAGGACTCCGTCGGAGGCGTCGTGGAAGTTGTGGCCTTGAATGTCCCGTCGGGTTTTGGCGAGCCGGTCTTCGACAAGCTGAATGCAGATCTGGCGAAGGCCGTGATGTCCATACCTGCTGCGAAAGGCGTGGAGTTCGGCCTGGGCTTCCAGTTCGCGCGCATGAAGGGCAGTGAGTCAAACGACGACTTTGTCTTGGAAAAGGGCAAGGTGAGGACAAAGACAAACAAGGCTGGCGGGATACTGGGCGGGATATCAAACGGGATGCCCATGGTCTTAAGAGTCGCTTTCAGGGCCCCATCCTCGATTGCAAAAGAACAGCAGACCGTCGATTTGAAAAAGAAGAAAGCTGCGAAGATAACAGTGGAGGGAAGGCATGACCCGTGCATAGTCCCGCGCGCGGTGCCGATAGTCGAGGCGATGGTGGCTTTGGTTCTGGCCGACCACGGTCTAAGGAGCGGGCTGGTACCGAGGAAACTTTAGGACTGTACTAACTCGTATAAGCTTCCCCCGGCAAATCTTCCACCGCCTTGAAATTTATCTCGGAAGGCCTCCGGTATCTGATGCAATTCTTCCCAAAGCCTGCTCTTCCAAGCTTGTTCTTATGCTTTTCTATAAGACCCCGATTGTTCACATACAGGCTTACATAATCCTTCTGGGACGCGAACGCGAAGACCTCCCCGCTTTTGGTGTAGGTGGGCATACCGTACTCCACGGATTCCTTAAACCCTGGCATGAGCCCCTTGCGCAATCCTCCGAGTCTGGATATAGCAGATCTTCTCTCGCCTGCAAGGTTTTCAATATAAACATCCACTGTATTGGCGTCTGGCCTCATTTTATAGATCCATTGGTACAAGTGTCTTTTAAGTAGACATATTCAAGATATCAGGAATAAAAAATGATCCTTGGGATCTCTGGTGGAAAGAAGGGGGGCAATACGGATTATCTGGTGAAGCTAGCATTAGAGGAGTGCAAGAAGGCCGGACATAAGACTGATTTCCTGAACCTCTGGGCAAAGGAGATAAAACCATGTTTGGATTGTGGCGTATGCAAGACAGGGGACTGCCCCATATCAGACGACATGAACAGCATTCTTGGTCTGATGGAAAAGGCCGACGGCATAATCATCGGCTCCCCGGTCTATTTTGGGAGCGTCTCTTCCCACATCTCCCTATTGTTCGAGAGAAGCCTGCCTGCGCGCAGGCACGACTTCAGGCTTAGGAACAAGGTCGGCGGCGGGATAGCAGTGGGCGGTTCCAAGAATGGGGGCCAGGAGTTCGTCTTGAGGACAATAACCAATTTTTTTACACTACACGACATGGTGGTGGTCGGGGATAGCATGCCTACCGCGCATTTCGGTGGGGCCGCGCAGGGAAGGAACACTGGTGATGCATCCAAGGATGAGGACGGTGTTGCCACTGTAAAAAACCTCGGGAAGAAGGTCGCTGAAGTCTTGAATCTTACGAGATGAATCCTCACAAACCCTATAAGGGACTACCTACTGCTACAGCAGGTGTGGAACTTATTCGCCGAAGGCCCAAGGGTTTTTATGTAAAAACTGCATCGCTGTCGACGAAGAATATAGACTTTGATTCAATGGCCGATGCAGAAAGACACGCTAGGTTCTACCAGAGACTGGTCAGGGAAGGCCTCTACCATCCGAAGACACAATTCGTGGTGGCCAGGGATGACAAAGGAAACCCTACTGTCATGATGTTTACGCCTAAACTGACCCATCTCCAGGGCATAAACCCAAATGAGACGCTTACGTTTTTGGGCAGGGACAAAAAAAGACTTGACAAGGCTCTGGTCACAATAGGCGAGGAGAGGGCAATCGAGTTTTCCACTCCACATAACTGGGGGCAGGACCCAGCTGACCCCAATTATTACTATACCGAGTTTTATATCATGCCCTCAAAACACGGCTACAAACTGCCCAAGGATTTTAAGCATTGACATTCGAATTTACCATTATGGTTTCTGCGACAGCTTTGTGCCATGGCGCCGCGACAGTAGTCAACGCCATCGCCACAGGAAAAGGTGCAGCCTTCGGTATCGGGCTGGAGACAAAGGTGAAGGTAGAGCTGTTGGAATCCAGCGATATCTCAGTCGTCACGAAAGGCCTAGAAGAGGATCCCAAACTCGTCAGGCTTTGCGTCCAGAAGGCATTGAAAACCTCCGGTTACAACTACGGAGCTACTGTGACAACCGAGAGCAACATCCCGGTCGCGCGCGGGTTGAAGAGCAGTAGCGCTGTAGCAAATGCAGCAGTCTTGGCGACTTTCGGAGCCCTAGCCAAGAAGCATGGCAGGATAACAGGCATGCGCATCGACAAGAATGAGACCCGCCAGGTGCTGGAGGTGGGCAGGGAGGCTGTGAAGCCTGAGCTCATGGTGGATCTGGGGGTCCAGGCGGCCAAAGAAGCTGGTGTAACAATAACTGGTGCTTTAGATGATGCCACAGCCGCATTCTTCGGCGGTTTCGCGGTCACGGACAACCTGCAGAACAAGGTCTTAAGGAAGGGAGACCTGGAGAGCGCCAACGTAGTCATCTTCGTCCCAAAACAAAAATCATACACAAAGGACTTTGATGTCCCCAAGGCCAAGCTGTTTTCAAGGGAGATCGACACTATCTGGA
>JAFGQM010000012.1 GCA_016935655.1 Candidatus Altarchaeota archaeon
ACGTCCCCGCCGTGTATGTGCGCTATCGGGATGTTCATGTATGTGGCGGCAAGGGCTCCCGCGAGCGGCTCCATCCGGTCGCCCAATACGACCAAAACATCAGGATTTATCCTCCCAAGGGCCCTTGCCATGCCTGCCACCCCCTCTCCGAGGGCTATGGAGGCTGACATGCCTTGGTCGTCCTTTGGCATGAGCTCTACCCTGGCGTCGATCTTGAACCCGTCCTTGGTTATATCCCTCTCAGTCATCCCGAACTTCTCGGACAGGTGCATGCCCGTGGCTATCATCGAGAGCTCCAGATCGGGATGCTCCTCCACAGCCTCCATGACAGGCTTCAGCAGGCCGTATTCCGCTCTTGTCCCGGTCAGGATGCAAACCCTTCTCATCTTAGTCTCCCCCATTCTATCAGCTCGTCCTTTTTGATATCCCTTATGCATATCTTGCCCATCACCTTGTCCAAATCCTTGCTCGGGATCCCGGTACCGGGCCTTTTGACCGTTATCATGTCCCTTGTTATCGTAATCCCTTTTCGGATGTCCACCTTTGCCACCAAACTCTTCCTTGCGACAGAGGATATCTCCCTTTCAGATATGGTAGGCTTCTTATCGGACCCCCCCATGGCCACCTTGCAATCCCTTATCATCCTGACCATCTCCTCGAACTCCTTCGGGGTCAGTGAGGCCTTGTGGTCGGGGCCCTTCATGTTCCTGTCAAGTGTGAAGTGCTTCTCTATGACGACAGCCCCCAATGAGGAGGCCATTATTGGTACCAGATAACCCATGGTGTGGTCCGAGTAGCCTATCAGGCAGTCCAGCCCGTCCATCATGGTGAGCATGGCATTAAGATTCACCTCATTCAGGGGGCAGGGATAGTTTGTGGTGCAGTGCAGCATCACGACATCATTGTTCCCGGCCTTTTTTATGACTCTCAAGGCTTCCTTCACCTCGCCCATGTCCCCCATGCCCGTGCTGACTATAAGGGGCTTTCCCTTCCTTGCGAGCTTCTCAAGGAACGGGAGGTTGGTCAGGTCCCCGGAGCCGACCTTGTACAGGGGCACCAGATCCTCGAGGAAGTCAGCGGCTCCCGTGGTATGCGGTGTGGAAAGGAAGGTTACCCCGGTCTCATCGCAATACTCTTTCAACCTCTTGAAATCATCATAGCTCAGCTCAAGCTTCTTGAGCATCTGCAGCTGGGTTTCCTCCGCCCCTGTGCTTTCCTCCTGGTACCTGGCCTTCTTGGCCTTTGCGGTAACAAGGTCCTCTGCCTTGAACGTCTGGAACTTCACGGCATCCGCGCCGGCTTTTCTGGCTGCATCAACCAGCTTTTTGGCCGTGGCGAAATCGCCGTTGTGGTTCACCCCCGCCTCGGCTATTATGAAAACCGGGTCCTGCGGGCTGATCCTCCTCATCCGAGACACCAGAATCGCCTTTGGTTTGTTTTGAGCCATCAGAATCAGCATCCTCCATTAAAACCTTTGAATTGGATAATTAGCTGGGCAATAAATGTAAATGTAGTAGTGGGGGTATTGCAAGCAATACGGAGCAGGGATTACAAAAACTTCAGAACCTCTTGATGTAGGAGTCAAACAGCCTCCCCCCCCACCCGATGCCCTCGGAACGGTCCAGGATGGCCCGGTCCATCATCTCCGTGGTCAGAATCATGGACTCGTCGTTCATGAACAGGCCCAGCCCTATGTCCGCTATGCGGGCATCCAGGCTAGTCTTATCCGCCACCTCTTGCACGCAGATGAGGTCTATTTTGACCCCCCTGCCCCTAGCTTCCTCCAGGAATCCCAATACATCCCTCGAGTAGCCGGGCAGGATGACACGGATATCCCCCCCCAAATCGCTTCGCTCAAAGAAGGCATCTCTAGTCCGGTTACGCTACAAAGTTGGGTGGTTGGTTACGCTACAAGGTTGGGTGGTTGGTTACGCTACAAGGTCCAGTTACGCTACGAAAACATGAAGCAGTCGAAGTTACGCTACGCATCCTACTCAAAAAGTGAGCACTGAATGAGCAGTGATGGAAGGCCCCTCCAGCGCGCATAATACGGTTTAAGGAACGCTATTTTCCGACCTTTTTTTGAACCAAAATTCCTTAAATGCGCGCGCAGGACTGACGACAGAAGACTGCAAACAAAACTTAGCCCATAGCTTATCCTTTTCACTGCTCACTTTTCACAAGATGCCTCCGATAACTTGCTATGCTTTTACCGGCAAAGCATATGTGAGGAGTTGAACTAAAATGTACAAGCGTCTGATAAAAGGGAATTGGTATCTCTATCGGTCAGAGAGGCGAAACGGAACCGTTTATGGAGTCTATATGGGCAAAGCCCAAGCCAACCCGACTCCATAAATCCGCCTTTGCGCTACAAGTTTTATAACTGTCAAACCGCTTATGCCCGGGGCGAGGCCGCGAAAGGCAGTGATTTCGGCCTTCTAGTCGAGATAAAAAGGACATCAGCCTTTTTGACTTTGCAGAGATGAAAATAGAGCTAGAGGAGAAGTTTAAGAGAAACTTCGACCCCGTAGAATATGGCGCAATCAAGCCTGCTCTAAAAGACAGGATTCTTAGTGAAGAGATACGATTAATGTGAAACGAGATTATCTTCTCTATCTGGAGGACATCTTGGAAAGCATAGAAGACGTCGAATCCATCTCCCCCCATATCGGCTCCTTGATCCTCCACTCGCAGTTCACCCTTTCCCAGATGTCCCTGTCCCTGAACTTCTCCAGGGTGTCAAAGAACTGTTTTTGATTCATGCCGAAGTAGTCATAGCAGTCCTTGACATATATGTACGGGAACTCGTAGAAGACCTTCTTTATCTGCTTGACTGCCTCCTCCCTTGTCATGTGGCCGTTCCTTATCATGGGCGCGGCCTCCTTTTGGGCCCTGCTGATGCCGAATTTAAGGAGCATCAAGTATTGGTATATGGTATCCAGTTTGTCGTCCATGCTGTGCATGGTGTTCTCCAGCCAGGTCCCTTCTATCCGGCCCTCATGCGGCTTCCAGTCAAACCTTTCCTTGCAGTACAGGTAATTTTTATAACCGTCCCAGAGGTGGTAGTAGCCGAAGTACACCGCCTTTATGTCGGCCTTGTCCAGCTCCTCCTGGGTGGGGTATATGTAAGCCTTCAAGTCCGACAGTT
The DNA here is from genome assembly GCA_016935655.1 of Candidatus Altarchaeota archaeon. The sequence goes on from JAFGQM010000012.1 coordinate 3,149, forward strand.
TCACGGACCCGTCCTTGAACAAGCTGGGCCAGTTCTGCGCCAGTTTGACGTCCTTCTCGCTGCCTGTCTTGGCCATCTTGTCCACGCTTTCCACGGTCATGTGGCTCAGCTCCGGGCCCCCATACTCGGCCGGGTTCTCGCCGTAGACGACCAGAGGTATCCTGAATGCGATCGCGACCTTGACAGGTATGGTATGTACGGCCCTGCTCCACGGCAGGTAGGGATCGCCATAAAGCTCGAAGAACTTTGTCATGAGCTTCCTGTCCAGCTCGGCGTTCGGCGTGAACGTTATGTGGTCCGAGCCTAACTTGGTCCTGAATATCTCGGTGTTGTTCCTTCCAGAAGTCGTATACATGGCGGAAGGATATGTCACAAGCAGCGGGTTCATGCCATAGTCGTGCTTTATCCTGTGGGCCACGTATATGCTGTCCTTCCCGCCGCTGCCCGGCACGACGCAGTCGTACCTCATCGGATTGTCGGAGCGGTACTCTTCCACTAACTCCTTAAACTCCTTTTCCCGCGCCTTCCAGTCGATCCCCTTTCGTTTTTTCTCCGCGTACCTGCAGGCGTTGCAGACCCCCTCCTCGTCGAGTACTACACGAGGCCTGGTGTCCGGTGTGACGCATCTCTTGCAATGTCTCAAAGTGACCCACCCGAGGATAATGAAACTGGAGAAATAAAAATAACGGGACTACCCCACATCATCCTTGAATTCCTTGTTGAAGTGCCAGAGGGTGTGTGGGAAGTTGAGCCCGCTGGTGTTGAGATACGTCTTGGCCTTTATCAGGCTGTGGCCTATGAAGTGGAATATGTTGGCCGCAGAGACTGCTGACGCGTCCCCATCCCTGATTCCTTCTACAAGGTGCTTGAACTCGCCTACGCCCCCGGAAGCGATGATGGGTATACCAGCAGTATGTGAGACCTTCTTCACCAGGTCAAGATCATAACCTTGGCAGGACCCGTCCTGGTCGATCGAGGTCAGGAATATCTCTCCTGCCCCCAATTTCTCCACTTTTTTCACCCAGTCGAAGACATCAGTGTGCGTATCCTTCGAGCCGTTGTGTATGTACACCTCATATGCCCCCCCCTTATCCTTTTTCACGTCTATGGAGACCACCACGCACTGGCTGCCGAAGACCTTGGATGCCTCGGTTATCAGCTTTGGGTCCTCATATGCTGCAGTGTTGATTATGACCTTGTCTGCCCCCGAATTCAGCAGCTTCTGGAAGTCCTCTATGCTCTTGACCCCTCCGCCCGCGGTTATCGGGACAAAGCACCTCTTTGCGACCTCTTTCACTCCGGCGCAGAATCTGTCCAGGTCCTTTTCCCCCCTCTCGACGTTGACTATTATCAACTCGTCTATGGCTTCGAAGTTCAGATACTGCTCTATAGTCTCTATATTGCCCACTGGGTTCAGCTCGAAGTTCCTGCTGTTCATGAAGACCCCGTTGTCCAGCAGCAGGCAAAGTATGAATCTCCGTTTTATCATCTTGTTTTCTCGACAAAGTTCTTCAAAAGCTTCAGGCCCGAAGACTGGCTCTTCTCGGGGTGGAACTGCGCGCCGTATATGTCCCCGGACTCCACACTTGCTGTGAAATTCCCGCCGTACTCGAACTCTGATGTGACCAATCTTCGGTCCTTACACCTGACATGGTAACTGTGGACGAAGTAGAAGTTCGGCTCGCTTATGCCCTCAAAGAGGACACTCGGGTTCACGATCTGGACGTCGTTCCAGCCTATGTGGGGTATCTTCAGCTTCTTGTCCTTGGGCTCTATCCTCACCACCTCCGCGTCTATCCAGCCCAGACCGGGGAACTCCCCCCCCTCATAGCTCTTCCTTGCGAACAGCTGCGCTCCTAGGCATATGCCCAAAATGGGCTTTTTCCCCTTAACCACCTGGTCTTCGAGGAGCTCGACAAGCCCGAACTTCTCCAGCCTCTGCATCCCGACCGAGAAGGCGCCCACACCCGGCAGTATGAGCCTGTCAGCATTTTCGATATCCCCGACTTTGTTGGAGATTACTGAGTCGTAGCCCAGGTAGACCAGGGCATTCTGCACTGAGAAGATGTTGCCCATGCCGTAATCGATTATCGCTATCCTGGGCTTTTTCTCCATTTTAAAGGGTGTTCACGACCCTGTGGGCGCGGGGGTCATCGGGCCTTTTCATAGGTATTTCCAATATCCTCTCCTCCCCATGCACCGTCTTGGCCATCCTCCACCTGTTCTTCCCTGTCTTCTCCCAGACCACGGGCTTGTCTGGTATGTCCTCTTTCGGGACTCCGGCCTTTATCGCTTCCTGCCTCTCCCGCTTTAGGTTCTCCTCATCTGCTATATACCCTTTGATGGCGTCCCAGAACTCCTCCTCCGTCATGTCCAGGACCTTCAGCGACATGTCAAAACTGCTCCACGGGAACTCGCCGTCATAGAGCCTTGTCAGCTCCACGGCCCTGTCCCGGGTCAGCTTGCCCTCCCTGACGTCTATGGACGCGTACTTGTTGGCCCTCGTGAAGCCGAACTTCGGGTACATGAGCCAGAAATAGAGATCATCGATGTAATCGTCAAGCCCTTGTGAATGGGTATACGCACCGTAACTCCTCTCCTTGGAGAGCTTGAAACCGCCCAGGACGTTCAGGGCGAAATGCACATGCTGGTTGTTGTTCCACGGTATGTAATGGGACATGAATATCCTGTCGACCTTTGAGGGGTTCTTCGGCTCCAGATATGGGCGCAGCTGCTCCTCCGTGAACCCGTAGTCGCCCCACTGTGCGGGCGTTTTGAAGAGGGGGTTGGCGCTCTTTATGCGCCTGTTTATGCCCTCCGACGTGTTGATGTCAGAGTATTTCTTCGCGTTGACTGAGCCGCCGTGTTCGGTCTCCCCGTCCTCGCCGTAGAAGACCATCGGGATCTTCCTCTCCTCGGCCAGTCTCGCTATGCCGGACCAGACCCCGTAGAACCAGGGCTTGAAGGGGTCCCCATGTTCAAGGGTGAATATCTTCGTGAGCTTGGAGTAGACGTGGACGTTCGCGTTTATGGAAATGTGGTCTATCCCCACCTTCTCTATCATGTTCCTGAGGTTGTGCATGCCGACGGGAGTCGGCATGAGCGGAGTAAAAGTCACGCCAAGGACGTTCAGCCCAAGCTTGTTTTTCAAATACCATGCCTGGTAGGTGCTGTCCTTCCCGCCGCTGACCCCCACGATGCAGTCGTACTCCCTGTCAGGCGCGCGCTCAAGGTTCTTCTTGACCCTTTCCCTCAGCTCCCCCTCCTTCTCGTCCCAGTTGACAATCCTCTTGTACTCCTCTGCATGCCTGCAGGCGTTGCAGACCCCCTCCTTGTCAAACTCTATCCTAGGCCTGGAGTTTGGAGTTACACACCTGGTACAGTAATCGATAGTCCTCATTCTTTTGAAAATTTAAGCAGTTTCTACCATATACTTTAGATTTGCATATATAAAAACAGAGTTTTTTTATAGGTTTGCCTCAAAAATAGCATTATTTATAAGAATCTGAGCAACCAACGCCCCCATTAATTTAAAATCCTGCAATATAAGTCTTCACGCCTGTCCTTCTTGAACCTGAATCTTTCCCTGACCTCTCCCACGAAATTGGCATCTATCTCAGCTTCTAATAAACCTCCCCCCTCCCCCACTTGCGCGATCGCGTTGCCCAAAGGGTCCACGATAAGCGAGTCGCCGCTGTACTCCCTGCCCCCGCCTGAGCCCACCCTGTTCAATCCTGCCACATAGGCCTGGTTCTCTATGGCCCTCGCCTTCAGGAGGCCCATCCAGTGCTCTCTCCTCGGCTTCGGCCAGTTGGCTATGACTATCAGGAGCTGGCTCTTCTTGGACGCGGCCTGGAATATCTCCGGGAACCTCAGATCATAGCAGATGAAGGGCGAGATTTTGACACCTTCCAATTCCGCGGAGAGAATCTCTTCCCCCTCCCTGTAAAACTTGTCCTCTTTCTCATATGAGAACGAATGCAGTTTAGTATACCTGAACAGCTCCTTGCCCCTTTTGTCCACGAGTGAGAACTCGTTCCTGCCCCTGCCGTCCTTGTCCTTTTCCACAAGGCCGAAGCCTATCGCTATTCGATTCTTCACCGCCTGTCCCTTAAACCAGTCGAAGTCCTTGGAATCTTTGTCGGCTATACCGTCTACGTTCATCGAGAATCCGGTCAGGCACATCTCCGGGAATATTATGAGCTGGCATTTCCTCTGTGCGGCCTCCCTGATGAAATCTGCACACTTCTTCTTGTTGGCTTCCTTGTTCTCCCAGGCGATGTCCATCTGCGCCAAGGCGATTCTCATCTTAATTGTATTTCCTGAAAACCGGTTTGACGGGCATTCCCACCAGATATTTCTCCACTCCCTCATCCAGGGCTTTCTTGTAAACGTCCAATACTTCGTCAAAAGCTTCAATAGTCTGGTCCACATCCTCCTCAGTATGCGAGAAGCTGATGGCCACCCAGGGTATCAGTATCCCCCGCTTTATCGTCTCCTGCAGGAAGAGCGTCCTGAAGGGCATTGAGATCTGTTTTTTCTCGTCCTTGCACAGTATCGCAAGGTTACAAGGCATGCCAGCCACTTCTATGTAATCTGAGACTCCCTTCTCCCTAGCCAGCGAGTTCAGGCCATCCTTCAGAAGTTCCCCCATCCTCGCCATATGCCCAACCACATCCTTGTTCTTGTACTCCCTGAGTGTCGCGATACAGGCGGCCAGAGAGTGGTTCTCGGCGCCATGTGTAGTCGATATCAGGAATACCCTTTCCTCATCATGGTAGATCCCTCCCAGGTCCATGACCTCCCTCTTGCCTACCAGGGCCGCTACAGAGAAGCCGTTTGCCATGCCTTTACCAAAAGTGGACATGTCAGGTTTTATCTTGTACTTCGCCTGCGCGCCGCTCTTGTCCCACCTGAAGCCGGTTATCATCTCGTCCAGTATGAACAGCGCGCCGTTCCTGTGGCAGACCTCCTCCACCCCCTTAAGGAAGTTGTCCTTGGGCTCCTCCAGGGTCCCTGCCTCCATTATGATGCAAGATATCCCGTCGGGGTTGTCCTCAAACAGTTTCTTCAGGCTTTCGATGTTGTTGTAGTTGAATTTCAAAGTTAGGTCCTTTATGGCCTTCGGTACTCCGCGGTCTATTACGCTCGCGCCTATGGCCCAGTCGTCATACGAGAAGAACGGATGCTCCGCGCACAGAGCGACCTTGTCCCTCTTCGTGTATGCGCGCGCAAGCTTGACCGCGGCGGTTGTGGCAGTGGAGCCGTTCTTGGCGAACTTGACCATCTCTGCCGTGGGTATCATCTTGACCACCTCCTCAGCCGCCTCCACCTCGATTGGCGACGGCCTGGTGAAGTTAGTCCCCAGCTTCAGCTGCCCGTAGACTGCGTCCAGGACGGGCTTGTAACAATGGCCGAGTGTGACCGATCTCAGGCCCATGCCGTAGTCTATGTACTCGTTCCCGTCTATGTCCCAGGCGTGGGAGCCCTGCCCTTTGGCAATGAAGCCAGGTGCATTCTCAGGGAACTGGTCGTCCCCCTTGCTGTATGTATGCGCGCCGCCGGGTATCAGCTTGTGCGATTTCTTCTGGAGTTCCTTTGACTTCGAGAAGTCGGTTATGTACCTCATTTCCTCTTCACCCACTCGTCCTTGAACAATGCAAGGCAGATATGATCATCATATTTTCCACTGTCCGGGTTGTAGTTCATCTCCCTGAGCCTCCCCTCCTCCTTGTATCCGTTGGACTTGTAACAGCGCACTGCAGCAGTATTCTCAGTATTGGCCCATATCATTATCTTCCTTAAATCCAGCTTCTTGAAGGCATATTCAGTTACCAAACCCACCGCCTCCTTGCAGACTCCCCTGCCCCAGAAGTTCCTGTCGCCAACCAGGACACCAATCTCAGCCCTTCTGTTTATCCAGTCTATGTGGTCCAGCTTTATGTTGCCTATATGCTTGTCAGTCGCCTTGTCCAGTATGGCATAATACACGCAGGTCTGCGCGCCGCTGATGCTCTTGTAGAAATTCCTCAACATCTCCTTCGTCTGCGGGAAGATCCCCGCGGTCATGAACCTTGTTACATCTGGGTCGTTCAGCCAGTCCAGGTAAGGACCGTCTATGTCGCTCTCTTCCAGAGCCCGCAGTTTTATCTTCTCGCCAGTGAGATGGTATGAGACCATTGTGTTAATAGAACCTTCAGACTTTAATATGCGCGCCCTTGTCAGAGCTCTCCTCTGATGCATACAATAGCCCGAGGTTCCTCCTGTCGTCCTCAAGTGAATAGAAATATTTTTCCTTTCCCCGTATGGAATTCAGCAGATGGCGCATCTCGTCTATGTACATGTCTTCAGCCGTCACATAGTTCTTCTCCACGCTCTCCTGCTCCCATGAATAAGTCTTCCATTCCTTGTTTTTCGCGGTGTAGGCCATCACGTTCTTCTTCTCCCAGTCCCAGACTATGGTCCCGTCCTCGCTTATTATCCTCATCATCCTGGTAGGCGTGCGCGAGATGACGTCCACGGTCAGATGGCCGAACATGCCGCTCTTGAATCTAAGGAGCAGGTGGTAGATGTCGTCTATGTCATTCTCGAGTTTACTCAACTTCCCCCTGAGGCCAGATACTTCCTTCACATCCCCGAAGACCCAGGTTATCCAGGAAAGTTCGAACGGAACTATCTCCCTGCAGGCCCCGGTAGCCTTCTTTGACACGTAGAATTTCCTGTAGTCCTCCCACGGATGCCAGTCCGGCAGGTACTGGCCCGATTGATAAGTAAACGACAATGGTTTTCCGATGGTGCCTTCGTCGATGAGCTTCTTTATTATCTTGACCGGGTAGTAGAACCTGAAAGTAGCAGATGGTGCAGCCACGATGTCCTTCCCCTTGCACATCCGGATGAGCTCGTCCATGCCCTCGTCCACCACACTGGCCTCCATGAAGAAGTGCATGCCCTTCTCCGCGGCTATTTTGGCATACCTTATGTGCAGGTCTGGTGGGGTAGAGATTATCATGACGTTCGGCTTTTGTTTCAGGGCCTCCTCAAAGTCGCCAAAGGTCTTTACCCCATACTTCTCCCCCGCCTCTTTTCTTCTGTCTTCCCTCAGGTCAAACCCTATGACCTCCTTTTCCCCAAGGGCCTGGAGGTTTCTCACCCTCCTCTTGCCCATCGATCCCAACCCCACTATGAGAAATTTAAGGTCCCCCTTCATTTTTTCCCTCCCTTGTCTTTATATTTCTCCTTCAACGCTATCTTCGTGTGCCTCTTGAGATTCTCCTCATACAACTTTTGAACGCCCTTGTTTATCCCCGCGATCTCAGGCTTCTTTTCTATCAGTGAAATTATCTCCCCAAGACTAAAAATTCTCCCCGGTGCATACAGCTCGTCAAAGACCCTTTTGAAGAAGTCGAAGTCCTCCTGGTAATCAAGGGTCATCCGTATGTCGGGCCTTCTGACCTCAGGATCCGCTTCTATGTACTCGACCTTGAAGAGCCCCGTGCCGGTGAAGTATCCGCCCCAAACCTCGGTGTCATTCTGCGCCTTTATCTCGCAGGCCTTCTCCAAGGCATTTAGCTTCAGCCCCGTGCTCGCTGCGCCCAGGGGCAGGCCCTTGGTGGCTATGAAGTCAGCACCAGTTTTTTCAAACCTCTCGATTGTCCTGTCTATATAACCAGCATCGCAGAATATGTCATCTCCGTCCACTATGACCATGAAGTCGACGCCGAATCTCTTTGCAGCCTGCAGGTACCTGTCCAGCTTGTCGTCCTCGCTGCCCCTGAACGCCTCGATGCCGTTCTTCTCCGCTATCTCGGCCAGTATCGCGTCATCAGGATGCACGGAGGTGCACAGGACGATCATGTCCGGCCTCTCCGCGGTCTTGAGGCGGTCTATGAGATGCTCTATCACCGTCCTTCCCCCTATCTCCATCAGTATCTTCTTCGGGAGCCTTGTCGCCTTCTCCCTGACAGATAGGAACACAGCGGTTTTCATCTTCAAACAAAATTATCCTGGGTCAGAGGCTCGTCCTTCCTCAACTCTCTTTTTGCGCGCCTGCCGATTATGGACTTCACCTCGTCCGGGTAAAGGCCATTGTCACAGCGCTTGAACGTTATCATATCCTTCGCCAGCTTCTCACCGGCCTTTATGACCCTACCTGCAACAGCCCTCTTCCTTGAGACCAGCCGGTATTTGCTTTCGCTCTCCGATATTCTAAATCCTGATTCACCCAACGCCTTTTCTGCAGCGTCTATATATCCTACAAGTTTCTTCAACTCCGAGGGGTCCAGTGCCGCCTCGAAATCCTCACCGCGCGCGCTGCGGTCGTAGGTCAGGTGTTTCTCTATGACGCATGCGCCAAGCGGGATGGCCAGCAGCGGGATGATCAGGGCCAGCTCGCTTTCAGCGTCCACGTGGTCCGCCAGGCCTACAGGCAGCCCAAAAGTCTCCTTTAGGGATTGTATGAGATTCAAGTGCATGTCCTCTATTTTCGTGGGGTAGGTCTGGATGCCGTGAAGGAGAACAATCTCCTCGTTTCCCTCTTGCCTTATCCAGGCTATCGTCTGCTCTATCTCCTTCCGTGTGGCCCCGCCTATGCGAAGTATGACAGGCTTGCCCTTCTTTGCGACCCCCCTTATAAAATCCTCCTCGACAAAACATGCCGCGGCGATCACATACATGTCGGGCTTCAACTCGTCGCAGAATTTTAGGCTTTCCTGGTCGTTGGGCATGGCGCAGACGGCAAGGCCGAGACTTTTCGCATAGTCAAACAGCTTCACCCACCATTCCCTTTTGATGTTGATCTTGTCCAAATAGTCATAGATCTTGGTCGACTCCTTTCCTGCAGATGTGGTCTGCCCGGCTTTGGAGCCGAAGTCCCTTGTCATGTAGCTATCCATATGGGTCACATGCACGCTTATTGCGTCAGCCCCCGCATCTGCTGTCCCTTTTATTATGGCCTTCGCCTTGTCGTAAGAGCCGTCGTGGGACCAGGCCATCTCTGCTATCACAAAGATTTTCCCCCCCTCCGCAATTGTCCTTTCACCGACCCTTATCCCCTTCATTTCACCCTCTTCCCTGCCAGCGTCTCAATGAGGACCTGCTTCCTTATGCCGCAGAGCCTGCACATCCTTATCCTGTGGGATTCCCCCCTCCTGTGCAGTTCCCTCAGCGCATTCAAATGTTTGCCCCTCCAGATCTCTTCGAGTGTCTGGTCTTTCAGATTGCCCAGGACCTCGAGCTTCTCTGTAGCCCCCAGCATTGCCCTGCAACACGGCAGGACATCCCCGTCAGCCAGGACAACAAGCCTCTGCCAGAGCTGCGCGCAGGCGAACTCCTCCAGTGGAGTGGCATCCTCCTCTTCACCTTCCCAGTCCAGCATGTCCTCGACTGCCACCTGGTCCGCTATGGGGCTCCAGAACTTTATGTATTCCTCAGTCTGCTGCTTGTTCTTCGGAGTCGAGACCATCTGCACCCTCACAACGGGCTTTTTCAAGCCCAGCTCCTTTTTGATCTTCTGCAGGTTCTTTATGTTCTTCACAACCGTTTCAAAATTCCCGCCTATCCTGATGCTCTCATAGACCTCTTTCGTGCATCCGTCCACAGAGCATATTATCTTGTCCAGCCCGGCGTCTATTAGCTCCCTCGCCTTTTTATCTGTGAGCAGGTTAGCGTTGGTGTTGAACATCGCCTCTATGACACCATTCTGCTTCGCATACCTTATCATATCAACCATGTTCGGGTTCACCAGGGGCTCGCCCCTGTACATGGTCTTGATGGAACATAGGCCCTTTTTCGCGCCCTCGTCTATGGCCTTTTTGAACAGGGCCATGTCCATGACCTCCTTCTTCGGCGGGTCGAAGGACTGGAAGCACATGAAGCATTTGAGGTTGCAGTTCGTGTTCCCCTCCAGGTCCAGGTGGATGGGGAAATCGCCTACTATCCCCTTCTTCGGGTTCTCGGCCCACTTCCTTCGGTATTCCCTGTACCCCGGTGATGTATCGTCGCCCTTGCTCTCCACCATGCGGAAGGTGGCATCTAAGCCCCTTTCAATCTTTTTTTCGAAATCGGTCATTTCGTCCACAGCCCCCTAACGTTCCCTCATATTAGCAATTTCTTTTTAAAGAATATTTCACATTTTTAACCTCCCACCTTAATAATCCACCATCTCTATTTTTGGCAAAATGGCCGCTAATCCTAAAAGAGCAGAGCAAGTCCCGCAGGTGGAGCTCTCCAATTTCGAGGAGATATGCCCTGACGACCTCTGGAAGGAGATACAGGAAAGGTATGAGGAGACGGTCGCCAAGGTCTTGAAACTGCCGAACAAGAACCCCCGGCTGGTCTCCTGCCCCGTCTGCGGCTCCAAAGGCCTTAAACCTTACCTGCCCAAGAACGGCATCCAGATAGACCACTGCCCAAAATGCGACTTCAGGTTCACGAACCCCTACCCGTCCATGGAGCAGCTGTCCTCCTACTACAACAGCGAGGTCAAGGGCCTTGAAAACCTCTTCTTCCAAAAGACCAAGGAGGTCAGGCTTCGGATATTCGAGAACAGGGTGGGCATATTGCAGCGCTTCTGCGATTCAGGCGAGCTCCTGGACGTCGGCGGCTCCCTGGGTTTTTTTGTAGAGGCCCTGATAAGGAAGAAATCAAATTTCCACATGAACGTGGTCGATTTGAACAAACAGAGCTGCGACCTTCTCAAAAAGTCCTTCCCCCAGGTGGCGGTATACAACCAGGACGTCATGGACCACAAGGGGGAATACGACGTCATAACCCTGTGGGACACGCTTGAGCACCTCCCGCAGCTGGGGGGGGTCATGACAAAGCTTACCTCGTTGCTCAGGGACAAGGGATACCTTTTGATCTCCACGCCCAACACCCACAGCTTCGAGCAGATGATCGGCGGGGAGAAGCATCCGCAGCTTGCCCCTCCCGCGCATGTGAACTATTTCAACGAACAGAATCTGCGGATATTGTTTTCAAACAACAATCTAGAGGTTCTTGAAGCACTGACGCCAAACGGTTCTTTTGACGTGGCGTATGTGAAGAGTCTGATAAAGGACAAAACCGTGGACAAAGAGCGGCTTGGTGAATTTTTGTATGATGCCTTGAGTGATGAGAACTTCTCGAGGATGTTCTCGGAGGCCATAAGCAAGTCCAGGCTGGCCGGTAACATAGTCGTGATGGCGCAGTATGCTAAGCCGTGACTTTCTCTATGAAATCGCAGATCCTATCTGAGGCCTTCCCATCCGTCTTGAACAGCCTCTTGTAAAGGAAGCGCTCTGCACCCGCTTTTAGCCCCTGCCGTGTCTTCTCGTCGAATAGAGTCTTTTTGATTGCGGCTGTTAGTTGACCGGGCTTGGTTACCTGCAGCGATGCCCCCTCCTTCACCGCCCCCAAGATATCCTCCTCGACGAAATTCAGGCTTATTACCGGCTTGCCCAGGATCATGGCCTCAATGGCCGCATTGGAGTGGTTCTGCATCAGGACGTCGCAGGCGTAGAGCAGCTCGAAGAAGTCGTGTTTCTTTAGGATCTTGGGGTGCACACCAGTCTCCTCGGAGGTCTTTTCATACAGGTCCATTAGTCCCTCGTTGGGATGGAGTTTAAGGACTAACTCAACCTCAGAAGAAAGCTCCTTTGCGGCCTTGTAAGATTCGCGTAGGGTCAGGACGCTCTCCTCCTTTGGGAGCGCATGCGTTCCTGTCGCCAACAAGATGATTTTCTTTTTCGAGTCTATCCCGAGTTTTTCGCAGGTCCTTTTCCTGTCATAGAGTTTATCCGCGTTCGCCAGGACGTCATACATGGGCTGTCCTGTCACAGCTATCGCCTTTGGAGGGTAGTTGTTTCTCCTCAGCCATTCCTTGTCCGCGGGGCCGTAGACCAAGAGGTAGTCTGGAGTCGGCGAGAAGGGCGCCTTATAACTCAGATCCTGAGCTATCTCCCCCTTCTTGTGCTTGTAGAACCAGAGCTCATCGGAGAATGCCCCGTGTATCAGGCCGAATGTAGGGACGCCCTTTTGTTTGGCTGCGACTATAATCGCCCTTTCAGTATCTCGCGTGTCGCTTATGAACAAAACAGCATCTGGGTTTTCAATGTCAAGCATGTTCTTCATGGTCTCTATCAGTGTTATTATCTGCGGCACACGCGTCTCGAACAGGACGTCAAGGCTGGAGGATATGTACTTGGAGAGGTCATGACCCCCGAAGATGAACGTCCCTTGGACTTTTGGCCTTACCTTCCCCCAGAGTTCATTTACTCCTTTTGTCCCATCCGAGGCCAGATTATCTATGCCATCAGGCTGGTAGCTCTCCAATGCAGTCCACCCTCTTGCCCCGGTGAGCCTTTTCCAGTCCTTGTTTATCCCGAAGGTCCTCTCCACCTTGACCAGCTCGAAACCGCGCTCCTCAAGGCGTTGCATGACCGTGTCAAGATAGACGTTCCCTATCTTGGTCTTTCCTGTTTTCTTGTCCTTCATGGGCCTCATGCTTGTGCTTTTCGCCAAGACCAGGACCCTTTTCCCGTCCTTGCTGGGCTTCTGGGGCCCCCTTCTCCTGTTCCGGGTCAGGACCCTTCTTGCGAACAGGCGCGCATCCATCAGTCTTGAATGCATCTTCGTCCTGAAGACCCTCCATTTGGCCTCGTCGTCAAACCTTTTCAGGTCCTTCCCCCTCTTTACAGCCAGGTAAAGATCGCCTATGTTGTATGGCAGATACCTTACCTTGTTGACGAACCAGTAGCCCATGAACCACCAGAGGGAGGCATCATCATATGTGAACAGCTCCTTTATGTTTTTGCCTTGGTACAACTTCCTGTCAGACCATCCGTCTACAAGTTCCCAGACCTTCGCGGTCTCAGATCCCACAAGCCCCATTTATAATGAAATCCAAAAAATTTAAGGAGTAGTCAAGGAGAATTTAAGGTCTTTTTCTATGACCAGCTTACCGTCCTCTGTTTTTCCACCTTCTTTGATTATCGCTAAGCATCTATTATTCCTGTAATCTACCTTTTTTATCCTGTCCTCGCTTTTCAGTTTTTCCCCGATCCTAATCCCCCCTCCGTCGAACTCATAAGCCCTGGTTATCTCGGTTTTTTCCAGCTCCTTCCCGTCCCTCTTCGCCGGCCTGAGAACGAACCTCACACTGTCTTTGCCCAGGGTGGTTTTCGAGTCGGTGCTCCATTGGGAGGTGTAGACATTCCCCAGCTCGTCCAGGTATCTCCCGAGTATGTGCCTTATGGGATAGTTTAAGGAAAACAGTATATTACCTGCGCGCAGCTCTGCCCACGCCTTGTACAGCCTTCTCGAGCAGTCCCTGCCGTTTTCCTCCATGAACTCCCTGGTTTCTTTTACGACCCCCCGGGAGGGCAGATGCAAAACGAAGTTGTTGTCTATCTGGTCTTTCCACTCGTCCATGTCGAGTAGGTTCCTCCACCCCCCTTCCCTAGTCCCGAGATAGACCATGCTCCCGCCACCAATCGACCCGCCGAAGCTGATGTTCATTGGCTTTTTCCTGCCTCTTAGGATGACACAATAATCCTCGTTCTCGAATTTCACGACCCCGGATTCCTTAAAATAAGAAAGCTGTTTGCCAGGCAGGGGAACCGGTTCCAGGGGAACGTCCTCGATGACCTTAGCCGCCCACGCAGCATGCGCATTCCAGAATATCCTGCACTTGTAGTTCTGCTGCTTCCCAAGATGGCTCGTAATCCCGCCGTCCTTCAGCTGGTGCCTCAGCAGCTGATTGAAAGACAAGGCAGCATATCTCCTGTATAACGGGTCCCCCTCCCTCTCATAGCCCCTCACCAAGTTGTATATGTCGAACGGATTGCTCCCCACCTCGTACTTCGACTCCCAGTACCATCTCTTCGCCTCGAAATTCATCTCCCTTATGCCGTCTGGATGCGTGATGCCTATCTGGAAGTCCACCCCCTTTTTAATCTTGTCGGTCCACCACTTCACCCCCATCTTCTCCATGGCATCGATTGCAAAGGCGACATGGCGGGAGTGGTAGTAGGAGGTTATGTCACTGTCGCCTATGTGCGTGTTCTCCTCCTTGTTGAAGGGATAAGGCAGATAGGGGAACGACCCATCAGAGTTCTGCTCCTTAAACGACCTTTCTAGAGTCTCCAAGACTGCGGACTTCCAGGACTTCTCATTGAAGATCCTGTAAGCTGCGGCCAGGCCTGTGCAGCCCCACAGCCTCTGGTTTATGAAGTTCTCCTCCGGGCATTTCCTTATCAGGTAAGTGTCTGAAACCTTGAATATGCAGTCTTTTATGCGTTCCACTTCATCCGCGCTAAGCTTGTCTGAGAACCTGTCAAGGAAAAAACACAATGAGTCTATGCATGCCCCGGCGTCTATCAGATTGTTGCTGGCATTCCGGGCATCGAAGTTACCGGGGTAGAACACCCATACGCCGTCCTCCCGTTTCCTTAAATTCCCCAGTGTCCTCTCGACCCTTTTTTTCGCCTTTTCAAAATAGGCCTCGTCCTTGGTGAGCTCATACAGTTTCGAGTCTATTATCACCGAGTAGACGTTCTTGCCAGTATGCTCTACATGATGCTTGTAGCATTTAAGCATCCCCTGACTGTCTGTCCGGTCCCAAAGATAATCAGAGATGCCCTTCAGAAACCTAATCCTTGAATCATTCCGGTCCATCAAATAGTGGATAATTAACGGGTCAAAACTCACAAATAGACCTATGCTCTCATCAGCAGGTAGACCCCGCCGATTATCATGAAAATCCCGAACCAGTTTATCAGCATAAGGCGGTTCTCATGCAGGACGAACTGCCCCACCAGGGCAGTAAGCACGTAGCCAAGGCTCAATAACGGATAGGCAATGCTCATCTCCATCTTTGACAGTATGCCCAGCCAGAATACCACTGACATGGCATATAGGGCTACTCCGAAGAAGACCCACTTGTTGGTGAACATCCTGACTATGTTGTCAGGCGATACTAAACTCGCTGTATCGTTCACTTCGCCCAAGGACTTCATGCCCACCCTCATGCTGGTCTGGCCGACTACCGCGACCCCGATCGCCAATGCGACCCAGAGATATACTATCATCCTTACCTTTTTCATTTAGTTTATTTAAGGAAAAACAGGATTAAAACCTTCCAAAACCTATTCCAAAATAGTCTATGCCCGCTTCTTTTGCCTTTTCCGGATCCATAATCCTCCTGCCGTCGATGACCACAGGTTTCTTCATGTTCTTGACAAAGACTGAAGGGTCTACTTTGAACTCCTTCCAGTCCGTTACAATAAGACAGGCATCGGCGTCCTTTATGCACTCCTCCATGCTGCGCGCATAGGCGATATTACAGCCCACCACCCTTTCAAAATTCTCCTTCGCTACGGAGTCGTACGCGAACACCCCTGCCTTCTTTTCAACAAGCCTTTTCACAATCTTCAAGGAGGGCGCCTCCCTTACGTCATCCGTCCCGGGTTTGAAGGCAAGACCTAAGACCGCTATCTTTTTGCCTTTCACATCCCCGATTTTCCCTTCAAGGGCTTCCACCATGTGTTCAGCCTGCCTCTTGTTCACCTCAAGCGCGCTGTTGAGCATTTTGGTCTCATATCCCTCCCTTTTCGCTAGTTCTACAAGGGCCTTTACGTCTTTTGGAAAACATGAACCTCCCCATCCCGCTCCAGCCTGCAGGAAATACGGGCTTATCCGGTGGTCCAGCCCGATTCCCCTGGCCACATCCACAACATCCGTACCCACTTTCTCGCAGATGTTTGCCATTTCGTTTATGTAGGATATCTTCGTTGCTAGGAAGGCATTGGAAGCATATTTTATCATCTCTGCAGTCCTTAAGTCGGTCTTCAGCTTGGGGCATCCGAACTCTTCATAGAGCTTTTCCAGAACAGATGCGGCCTTCTCGTCCTGCGCGCCGATTACTATCCTGTCAGGCTTCATGAAGTCGTCTATGGCCTTCCCCTCCCTCAGGAACTCCGGGTTCATGGCCACGCCAAAGTCCTTTCCCGCCTTCTTGCCGGAGTTTTTCTCCAGTATCGGCAAAACGACCGAATCCGTGGTCCCGGGGATGACAGTGGATTTGACTACCACAACATGGTACCCTTTCTTCTTTGCCAGGGCCTTCCCGATGTCTTCTGCGGCAGATTCTATATACTTGAGGTCTATGCCGCCCTCTGGTGCATCAGGCGTCCCCACAGCGATGAAAGTAACCTCCGAGTTCAAGACCGCAGACTCCGTATCAGTGGTCGCGCGCAGGCTCTTGCCCACGTGCTTTTTAAGCAAATCTTCCAAACCCTCCTCATATATGGGCGTCTCCCCCCCGTTGATCTTCTGGACCTTCTCTTTGATGACGTCCACACAGGTCACATCGTTCTTCAGCTCTGCGAAGCATGAGCCGGTTATAAGACCTACGTAGCCCACCCCGATTATGCTTACCTTCATGATAGTCTTATATTTGAAGTATCAGGATAAAATATGCAAGGATTACCGTAAAACAGCGCAAAACAAATCTTTTTATGCTCGTATCTTCTAATAAGCACCTGATTTTTATCAATCAAAATGGGTCTTAGACGAGCAAAGTGCTATAAGTGGGATTCTCCGGCTTTCACCAGGATCTCCAACAACCCTGCCGATTCCTTTGTGACAGGAATCCCGGGTTCGAAGATCATAAGGTTTGACATGGGAGACCCAAACGAAGACTGGGATGTGCAGGTAGACTTGATCTCCAGCGAGGACATCCAGCTCAGGCATAACTCTCTTGAGGCTGCCAGGCAGACGGCCAACAGGCACGTGGAAAAAAACTTGGGAAAACACGGCTTCTACTTCAAGGTCCGTGTCTTCCCCCACCATATAATGAGGGAGAACAAGATGGCCACGGGTGCCGGTGCCGACAGGGTCCAGACAGGCATGCGCCAGTCCTTTGGGAAGCCAGTGGGCAAGGCCGCAAGGGTGAAAAAGGACCAAGTCGTCATGTCAATCTATGTAAAAGAGGACAAGACCGACGTCGCTAAAGAGGCTCTAAGGCGCGCGCGCATGAAGTTCCCCTGTTCGATGAGGACTGAGATCATCCAGCTCAAAGAGGCTCCAGCCGACGCTCAATAACCTTCCATATCTCCACAGCCACAAACACGCTCATAGACAGGACTAATATCTTTACCCAATCCATGATCTCCAACGGGGTGGTTTCAAACGCCGAGTTCAGGAAGGGCATGTAAACCACAGCCACCTGTAGGATTATGGAGACGCCCACGGTCAGCAACAGATACCTGTTCTTAAGGAAACCCACTTTGAACAGGGATTGTTTTACAGACCTGGCGTTGAAGACGTTAACCATCTCAAACATCATGAGCGTGGTGAAAGCCATTGTCTGCGCCTTTATCAGCCCGTTCTCGAGCTCGCTGTTGAAGACCCATAGAGTGCCCAGGGTTATGACTATGCCCACGACAATTATAGTCCTCAACATAGTCTTTGAGAAGACGCCCTCGCCCTTTGCCCGGGGTTTCCCCTTCATGATGCCCTTTTCCGGAGGATCAATACCCAAAGCCAATGCAGGCAGGCCGTCAGTCACCAAGTTTACCCATAGTATCTGGACAGGCAATAATGGCAAAATCGCCTCTCCCGAGGAGAAAATAAGTATCGCAGTGAATATTATGAGCACTTCAGCTATGTTGCTCGACAACAAAAACAAGACGAACTTCCTGATGTTGTTGAATATTATCCTCCCCTGCTCCACCGCGTTGACGATAGTGGAGAAGTTGTCATCTGCCAGGACCATGCTGCCCGCTTCCTTCGTGACCTCAGTCCCGGTTATCCCCATGGCGACCCCTATATCCGCCTTTTTTAGAGCAGGCGCATCATTCACCCCATCGCCGGTCATGGCCACTATATGCCCGTTCTTTTGCAGGGCCTTGACAATCCTCAGCTTGTGCTCCGGGTTCACGCGCGCGAACACAGCTATCTTATCCACTCTCTTGGCCAGTACATCATCGCTCATCTCGTCCAGTTGCTTTCCAGTCACCACATCATACTTCCCGTCGATTATGCCCAACTCCCTTGCTATCGCCTTTGCTGTGACCTCATAATCGCCGGTTATCATCTTTACGTCTATGCCCTCTTGCTTAGCTGTCTTTATGGACTCCTTGCATTCCGGCCTGGGCGGGTCGATCATACCCATCATCCCCAAGAAAACGAGATCCTTTTCAGCCTTGTCAAGATCCTCGTCTGGCTTCAGCTCCCTGAAGGCAAAACCCAAGACCCTTAGGGCTCCTTCTGCCATTTCATTGTTTTTTGCCAGTATCCTCTCCCTCTCCCTTTTGTCGAGCTTGATTATCCTGCCATTCTTGTATATGGAATTGCATAGGCTCAGGACGATTTCGACCCCACCCTTGGTGTATACGACATTCCTCCCGTTGGCCTTGTTCACGGTGGACATCCGCTTCCTCTCAGAGTCGAATTGTATCTCATACGCCCTGTGGAACTTCTCCTCCGTCTCCTCCTTCTTCATACCCCCCTTCTCGCCGGCTATCAGGATGGCCAGTTCTGTCGGGTCCCCTACGTTCTCGCCATCGCCTAGGGTCGCATTGTTGCATAGCACGCCAGCCTTCAGGATGGTCGCCAAGCCCGGTGGCGCGCTGTTCCTGGGCCTTTCCCTTACGCTGAAGGTCCCTTTCTTGTCATATCCGGAACCGGATACCTCGACGTCCAAATCATCCACGAAGATCCGGGTCACAGTCATCTCGTTTTTGGTCAGCGTGCCTGTTTTATCAGTGCAGATAACATCACAGCTCCCCAGTGTCTCAACTGCCGGGAGCTTTCTTACGATGGCGTTCCTTTTCGCCATCTTCTGGGTACCGATGGCCAGAGCCATCGTAACCACAGCTGGCAGCCCTTCGGGTATGGCGGCCACGGCCAGGGCCACAGCAGTCAGGAACATAAGAGTTACGTTTTCAGGACTGAACCCGTCCTCTATGACCCCCACGGTGAAGATGACCCCGCATATGACCAGTATCAGGATGCCAAGCTGCTTGCCCAATACGGCCAGCCTCTTCTGCAGGGGTGTGTCCTCCCTCTTTGTGGCCTGTACCAAACCGGCGATCTTCCCCAACTCAGTCTTCATGCCCGTCTCTACGACTACAGCCCTGCCCTTCCCGTATGTGATTATCGTCCCAGCGTGTAACATGTTCCTTCTGTCGCCAAGAGAGGCCCCCTCCTTCAACGGCTCGGTGCTCTTGTCCACAGCCACGGATTCCCCGGTCAGCGCAGCCTCGTCCACCTTCAGGTTCAAGGACCTCATTATGCGCGCATCCGCGGGTATCTTATCCCCCATCTCCAGGGCGATTATATCACCGGGCACGAGCTCCTTGCTCGGTATCTTTATTTCCCTGCCCCCCCTTACCACCGTGGCATAAGGAGTAGTCAACTTTTGAAGGGCCTCCAGTGACTTTTCGGCTCGGTATTCCTGTACAAATCCAAGGATCGCGTTCAGAATGACTATTATGAGGATCACAACGGCATCCAGCACCTCGCCTATCGCGAATGATACAACAGTCGCTATAACTAGAATCAAAATCAGGAAATTCCTGAATTGATTTAAGAATAGGGTCAAAGGGCTTTCCTTTTTTTCCTGCCTTAGCTCGTTAGAGCCAAACTTCTCAAGGCGCTTTGTTGCCTCTTCCTTAGACAATCCATCTTCAGACGATCCCAGTTTCTTCAGAACCTCTGAGCAACCCAAGCAGTAGTATTCCATCCCCCACCCGAAATCAACCCTCTAGTTTATGGATACTCGAATTAAAGTTTTTATACCTAGTTCCATTCACATTCACAGTGTTTGGGGACGAAAAAACAGCCCTGGGGAATAATGGCTAAGTTGGGGGTTAGGTCACAGGCCACAGGGAATACCATACTATTGGTTACCCTGTTAACATTTATTGTAGCTTCTATAGCTACTGCTCTACCTCAGGACTTCACGATCAAGGTGGACGCCGATGGCTACACCTTGGACCAGGACATCCGCCTGTTCGTCTCTGGACCCCCCAACACAGCATTTAAAGTACGAATTCTAACGGCGGATGTCCTTATTCTTACAAAGTCCGGCAG
>JAFGQM010000104.1 GCA_016935655.1 Candidatus Altarchaeota archaeon
AACGGCACGGACATGTCCTGCACGATCCAGGGCAGCATCGCGAAGGGATACTTACACTACAACACGACCCACGCGGGCGACTGGACCCAGATGTGCGCGCTGACCGACACGGATACTGACACATGCGGCGAGCTCCAGAGCAACTTCGACCTTGCCGATGGCGCTGCGAGCAACAAGAAGATCTTCTGGGTCCTTAGGGCGCCTACAGGCGTCAGCGGTACCTGCACAGGGCATGTGACCTTCACGGCCATAGCAAGCTGAGTTTCTTGGCGATATGTTGAGGCTAATTTGAAAACAAGAATTCGTCCAACAGCTCACTAGGTGTGAGAATTTCAACTTTAATTTGCCTTTTAAGTCCTTTGTCTCCTGAAAGGATGGGGGAATTAGTGGCTAGAGCCAAAGCGAGATAGGGAGCGTCCTTAGGATGGGGTGCCAGTCTTCTTGCTTCAGGCAAAAATCGATGGAACCGTTTTGCGGGTACGGGTATAACACAACCCAATAGGAACCCATACACCTCTTCAAATTCCCCCTCGGATAGTCTAGTCAGCTTCAGCGCCTTTGCCTTATGCCTCTTAATTTCCTCAAACATGAACTCCGGTGCGACGAATTCAAACCTCTCCAAGGTCGCGTTCAATACAAAAACGGAATGTGGGACGCCTTTGTTTATCAGAGAAGAGATGACTACATTAGCATCAACCACGAGTCTGCTAGGCATTGTTATCCTTCAGGGTAAAGCTCCTCATATCTTTTAGCTAACGATTCGCTTATCTCATCCGCCAGCTTCCCTGCTTGCTCTTCCGTCAATTTACTATTTGAGACTATCCTCTTGAACCTTGCGACCCCATATAGCCTTTCCTTTAAGGCATTGCTCACGAGTATAGATAACTCTATCTTCGGTATTCTCTCGAATTCGGTTTCTAATTCTTCAGGTATCTCCACACTTATCTCAGCCATTTTATCCGGAGATATAGCGATTTATGGCATATAAACCTTTGACTGGGGCCCTTACGGCGTTTTAGTGAATTAACCTATACAGACCGTCACAAGAAGGTCTTCTGGGTCCTGAGGGCGCCTACGGGCGTCAGCGGTACCTGCACAGGGCATGTGACCTTCACAGCCATATTCGAGGTTTTTTATAGAACCTTCCGTTATGCTAGCGGTGGTTTTCGGAAAGATGAAGACGGGGATTATTCCAGTGGTGATGGTGTTGTTAGCTGTAAGCTCTATTGCAGATACATCCATCACAGAAGTGACCGTGATCAACTCGGAGCCTACCATAGACTCGGTCATAACCTTCAGGGACTATGTGAACGACTCTGTGAACAACAGGACCACCTTCTTCTCGGTCTATAACAACACCAGGAACGTATTCGTCCAGGTCAAGGTAAGCGATCTAAACGGCTACAGAGACCTAGATTCGGTGAAGGTGAGGGTAGTCTTTCTGAACGGTTCCACTGAAAGCAATTTCCCGAGTTTCGGCACGTCCTATGTGGATGCCAACTTCGAATCCGGGACTCTGACCCAGGCCATCTACTACTGCAACTTCACCATGGGCCCCTATGACCCGACCAGACTGGGGATTGAGAACCCCCCGCTATACTACCGTGTCAAGGCACAAGTTTCCGATGGTACATCCACAGTCACAAGCGACACCAGCAGCTCTGAGAACGAGGACTACACATACGAGGGTTACTTGCCCAGTTTTGACATAGAGGTGAATATACAATCCGGGTACGGGGTAGCGGAACCGGGTGACGAGGTAGTAGCTGGCATAAACATAACCAAGTTCGCTCCTCCCGGGGCCAAGAACATCAATATAACCTACGAATTGATTAATCCTCTGGATGTGGTCGTGGATTCCTTGACCGAGAGCACTTCCGTCACCAACTCGATTAATGCGACAAGGAACCTTACAGTGCCTGTCGGCTCCCCCGACGGCCCATACAAGTTCAGGGTCACGGTTTCTTACCCCGAGGGTCTCACTTCAAGCGAGGCCGGTCTTAGCGTCGTCTATCCCGAGGAGGAAGAGGAAGAAGAAGAGGAGGAAGAGCCTACCAGACCCATCTCCGGGTATGTTATGCCACCGGAGTCTGTGCCTTTCAGACAGAAGGGCCCCTTTGACGTCATCGTGCCGGAATCCTTTAGCATATACCCCCAAGAGGAGCGGCTTTTGTCCATAATAATAGCCAATGACGGGCAGATAGACATCCTCGATGTAAACATCTCCCTGACTGGGATCATAATACCATCAAAGATAACCCCCGAGTCGGTCGAGGTACTTGCCGCGGGGGACAAGACCCTTTTCATAGCGACCATCAAAGCACCCGGGAACCTGGCAATTGGCAAATACACCATGATTCTGAAGGTCTTCTCAGAGGGGGTAAAGATAAAAGAGGAGAGGATAGGCATGGAGGTCCTGTATCTGGAGGGCATGCAATTAGAGATAACTGGGGAGGAACTGCTGCGGTCCGAGCTCTTCAACCTGAGGTCTACCCACGACCAGCTATGGGGCTTCGGCATGGAGAAGGGCTCCATGGGATTGGAAGTCAGCGGTGCGGTTTCCCTGATGAACGAGGCGGAGTCCTATCTGGCGGGGGCGGAATCCTCGCTGGACGAAGGCGACCTGCTGCAGGCCAGGAGATACCTGGAGAGGGCGAAGTCCCTTATCGAAAAGGCGACACTAGAGTTGTCGCAACTCAAGGTCGTCGAGCCGAGAACACAGTATGAGCTAATCCTAGTCATAATACTGCTGGCATTTATCTCGATCGTGCTATACATTAATAAGAGGAAGGTTTCGGGGTCCCTGCACAAGCTCATGGACCTGAAGGAGCTCGAAGTCCTGAACACTCAGATTCTTAGGTCTAAGAAAAGGCATTGAAGATGGATGCGAAAAGAGGGAGGACCTTGGGAGTAGTTTCCATCAAGGGGGGGGTAGGCAAGACCACGGTAGTAGCCAATCTTGGCGCCTCCCTGGCCAGCCATTACGGCAAGAGCGTCCTGGTGGTGGACACGAATGTAAGGGCACCCAACCTGGGCGTGCACCTCGACCTCATGTACCCCCAGGCTTCACTCTATGACGTACTGGCAGGCGATGCGGAGATCTCCGAGGCCATATACCCCCATCCCACAGGGATGCATGTCATCCCCTCCCCGTTCGGCTTTGGCGAAGCAAGCTCCAGGGGCCTGGCCAGGGATTTGAGATCCATCGCCTGGCATTATGACTTCGTCATCTTGGACTCCACACCGTTCGCGGGGGAGGATTTGCTGTCCACAGTAGAGGCATCAGACGAGCTCATCATTGTCACAACCCTGGACATGCCGTCCATTAGCACGGTGATAAAGCTGATGGATCTGTCCAGGAGGAGGGATACAAAGATACTCGGGATAGTCGCCAACAGGGTGAGAAGAAAGAACTTCGAGCTGGACCCGGAGATAATAAAGACCATAACAGGGCTGGACATAATAGTCAGGATACCGGAGGACCAGAGGGTCCTGGAGGCGGTCTCGATAAGGAAACCCGTTGTCGCATATGCACCCCACTCCCGCTCCGGCCAGGAGTTCAGAAGGCTGGCTGCGATACTGTCGGGCATGGAATACCGGGGAAGCAGGATATCCTTCGTACACAGGATGTTTTACGTCGGGAAGCTGGACAGGGCAAGGGAGCATGACATACGGGAGCGAATAAACGTGCTTGAAGGGGCCCTGAGGCAAACCCCCTAAAGAATTTTTAATACCCCAACTTATAATACTACCCACAATGAAAGAAACAGAGCTACGTTTTCTCAGCGAACCTAAGCTAAAGGATCCGGTAGCGGTAGAGGGTCTCCCCGGCATAGGCCTCGTGGGCAAACTCGCTGCAGACCATCTGCTCAGCAAGCTCAAGGCCAAGAAGTTCTGCGAACTCTATTCCCCGTATTTCCCGCCCCAGGTCATAATACAGGACGATGGAACGGTGAGGATGGTCAAGAACGAGTTCTACTACTTTAGAGACAAGGGCCGGGATTTCGTCATAGTAGTCGGCGATTTCCAGGGTCTCACGCCAGATTCCCAGTATGATATAAGCGGCAGGATACTGGACGTCCTGGAAAAAGTGGGCGTGAAAAGGGTTTTCACACTCGGGGGTCTGGGCACCGGGAAAATAGTCCGCGAGCCCAAGGTCTACGGCGCCGCCACCAACAGGAAGCTAGTTTCTGAAATCGAGAAGTTCGGGATAACCTTCAAGGACCGTGGTGGGGGCGGCATATTCGGCGCTTCCGGGCTCGTACTAGGTCTCGGCGAGCTTCGGGGGATAGAAGCAGTCTGCCTCATGGGGGAGACGGTGGGGCAGGTCGTGGACGCAAAGGCTGCGAAGATCCTGCTGGAGAAACTTATGCTTGTCTTGGATTTGAAGATCGACATGGCCGATCTGGACAAGAGGGCGAAAAAGACCGAGAAGGAACTCGCAAAGCTCCAAGAGCTGCAGGAGGAGCAGCTCAAGGCGATGCAGATGGCTTCTGTCAAGAAGGAGTCCACGGACGAGGACATTATGCGATACATCCGCTGATTCTTTAAAATGCAAGAATTCAACGTAGACTTCCACATCCATTCTAAGTACTCCAAGGGTGTCTCAGATGATATGATGATCCCCAAGATAGCGGAGCAGGCGGAGCTAAAGGGGCTGGACCTGGTCGGTACGGGCGACGGGACCCACCCACAATGGATAAAACATCTAGAGAGGTACCTTGTAGATGATGACGGCGGGGTTTATTCAACAGAGGATTATAAAACAAAATTTATCCTGACCGCGGAAGTGGAGGATGCCAACAGGGTGCATCACCTCATACTCGCCCCCAGCATGGACTGCATGAAGCAGTTCAAGGAGGAGATAAAGGGGAGCAGCAAGGACATAGACAAGGACGGCAGGCCACATGTCTCCCTGACGGGGGAAGAATTAGTGGACCTGACAAACGACTGCGATTCCCTGATGGGGCCCTGCCACGCCTTCACGCCCTGGACAGCAGTATACAAGGAGTTCAATTCCCTGAGGGAATGTTATGGCGAGAACGTCCGGTATGTGAAGTTCCTGGAGCTCGGCCTGAGTGCGGATACGGGGATGGCAGACCAGATAAGCGAACTCTGGAATCTTACGTTCATGACAAACTCCGATGCGCATTCCCCATGGCCGCACCGCCTTGGCAGGGAGTTCAATCGCATCGCATGCAAAAACCTGACTTTTAAGGAAATCAAGAAGTCCATAAACAGGGAGGATGACAGGGGCTTTGTCTTGAATGTGGGGCTGAACCCCAAGGAAGGAAAATACCATGAGACCGCCTGCACGAGATGTTACCTGAAGTTCAGGGTCGATGATGCCAATAGGCTGGGGAGAAGATGCCCGGAATGCGGCGGCCTGATAAAAAAGGGTGTAAGGGAGCGGATAGCCGAACTCTCCGACACTGAGTTAGAAAGACACCCAGTGCACAGGCCCCCTTATATGCACATAGTCCCGCTGGCTGAAGTAATAGCCATGGCCAAGGGCACATCCAGCGTCTTCGGGGCCAAGGTGCAGGCCGAGTGGAGGAGGATGATAGACTCCCTGGGCGCGGAAATAGAGATCCTAATCGATCTGGACATTGACGAGATAAAGAAATATGATGAGAGTATCGCAGACATTATAAACTCATTCAGAAATGAACGGATAGAGTATGACGCAGGCGGCGGGGGCAGGTATGGTATCCCGCTCCTCAGAAAACCCGCCAGGGAAAATTTCTACGACGGCTCTCAAAAGACGCTGGCTCAGTTCTGAGTTTGCTATATCCCTTTTTTATTCACTGAAACGTAATAATCCATTTGATACACCCGTTGCAAAATGAAAATAAAGAACAAATCGACATATCCAACTATACTACTACTTGCCATTATGTTTTTTATGCCCCCCTCATTTGGTGTGACATTCGACAAGACCTATGGCGGCTCTAGTTGGGATTATGGCGATTTCTTTCAGTTGGACGATAACGGTTATGTTATAGTGGCGGGTACGCAGAGCTACCAATCTTTCACGGGGTATGTGGGCTGGCTTCTTAAGACCGACTTAAACGGTAACACATGCGATTATTCTAGCGACGGGGAATGCACAGGCACGAACGTGTTTGTGAAGAGGTACGGTGGGATGGAAAATTTCGTCCGTTTTGACTATCTGGGCAAGACCTCTGATGAGGGGTATATCATGGCAGGCAGTAAAAGACAAACTGCGTTCTCAGATCCCTACTTCTTTTTGCTAAAGACTGATGCCGATGGCAACACTTGCGACTTCTACACTTCCGGTAATTGCGATGGCCCTGGCGTATTCGCAAGAACATTCGGAAATCCAACAAGCCTTATCACCTCTGCCCAGCAGACCTCTGATGGCGGCTATATAACCCTTGGGAGCACCTACGACGCTGGCTTAGGTCTGAAATTATTTAAGTTAATCAAATTTGATTCTACTGGCGCCACCTGCGATATATCGACTACCACAACATGCGAAGGCCCAAATTCATTCGTCAAGTTCCTCAATCCCGGATTGTCAGGAAAGGTATTCGAGGCTCGCTATGTCCAGCAGACCACAGACGGCGGGTACTTGATAGCTGGTAATACAAACGCCTTCTCCGGCACTGCAAATACCTGGGAGAAGGATAATCATATCTTCCTGATAAAGACAGACGCAAATGGCAACACATGCGACTTCATGGCAGGCAACGGCGTCTGTGAGAACAGGGCTTTGGGCCAGTTCTCGAGGATATTCGGAAGACCTTACCTGGGCAACAACGAGCTCTATGACGAGCAAGGCCATTATGCCCAGCAGACCTCTGATGGGGGTTATGTTGTGGTGGGCTCCACAAGCTTCTTGGGCCCTTATGCGGGTTTCAGGAGGACATGGTGGGATTATCCGCAAGCCTGGATAATCAAGACAGACGATTATGGCATCACATGTGATTACTCCACAGATGGAAATTGTGACGGTAACATAGGCGGCAAAAAAGTCTTTGCGAAGACATTGGGCAGGGTCTATTGGAACAACGCCAACTCTGTAGAGCAGACCTCGGACGGAGGGTACATAATCGCTGCCGTAAGCCAGGTATACTGCAATGAAATAAGCTATA
>JAFGQM010000105.1 GCA_016935655.1 Candidatus Altarchaeota archaeon
ACTCCTTGAACCTGCCTTTCGTGTACGGATGCTCGGCATAGTTCACCTCCCATCTGCCCCTAAGCACGCTGAAAAATTCTTTTCCAATGGCCAGACCTTCGGTTTCTAGGACCTCTCTGGGCACCCCCTTTTCAAAAAGCAGGAATATGTCGATGTCCTTGTCAAATCTTAGGTCAGTGTCTTTTGCTATGGAACCGACGAGCAGGGGCTTTACCTTTAGGCCCCTCTTTTTGATTATCGATTGCAGAACCTTGAAGGAATGCCTTATTGCATCTTCCTCCTTCCCCCTGTCTGCTAGAGTAGGCCTGACATCATGAATTACTGACTCCAAAATACCCTTTATACTGTTACCCTCCTCCATTGGAGAATTAAGATTTCAGGATTAATAAAGTTCATTTACCCTGCAACTTCACATACAGACCCTCAGCCTCTTTGGTGCTACTGTTAAGATCCATCTGGATCTTTTTGATCTGTGCATTCATAAGCTCATGGTTCCTCCTGATTCTCCCCTTTTGCGCCTCCAGGTACTCCTTGGCCTCAGCGGCGGTCTTGTCCAGGAAGATATCCGAACCCACGGAAACCAGGAATTTATTCTTTTCCAATAGCTCTGCCTTTACGAATATACCCAGTCCTACAGGTACGAGGGCTTCGCCCTCCTTTGTTTTTGGTATCTCTTCAATAGCAGCTATGGTGTCCTCTAGCTCAGATAGGCTTCTCTCGACCAGAGCGAGCTGTTTGTACAGCTCTTGGAGAGTGCCCTGCTGAGACTGGATTTTGTACAGAAGAAGCTGGAGCTTCTGGGAGTCGTTCATCGGATTTTTTTCTTCATCCATCTATGCAGCCTTTTTGACCTCTAAGATATCGATCCATCTTCTTTTGCAGCCGTGCTCACTGCCTAGGAGGGTATACGTTCGTTCTTTGGCCCCTGCTTCATCCTTGGCAGAGACCTCTTTTTTGAATTTCCTGTATTCCTCACCGATCCTAAAATTCCCTGTTATCTCGAATTTCATGTTGTATTTTGAGATTTGACTTAGAAAAATCCTAATGCTTCATTAATGTAATCCACTTCTATAGGTGTCGTCTCCCCCCCAATGAGCATCCCGTTGGAATTGGCGACAATGCAGCAGCCAACAGCCTTACTGCCGAAATTTGCCGATGCCCGGCCGCCTTTGACCTTGAATATCCCCTCGAGTTCTTTCACTTCCTTGTCGCTTGTGTTCGGGGTCACCACGAAACCCTTGTTGGTAGCCAGACACAAGGCGCCGACCTCACTACAGCCAGCTATGGTTCTTCGTACGGTTTTCACACCCAGACAGCCCTCTATGGATTTTCTGGTCTCTTCCGAGAAGACATTGCTTATGACTGCGCCCTTGTTGTTGGCGACCACAAGATTGCCCAGGGCCGTAAACGTGTCCTGGACTACACAAACGTTATCAACGGATTTCCTGACCCTTTCTATCTCCTCGTCCTCGGACAGATAGGGCAGCAGGACACCGTTGTCGTTCCCAGCGCTCATTATGCCAGCCAACGAGAAGGAGAACACAGTCGTGGGAATCGTCTTTACCCCCAGAGTCTCTTCAATCCTAGCCAGCTTATTTTCGCTAAGCCTACTGGAGATCAGGCAGTATTGGTCGGTAGAGAACCCGAATAACCCCAGATAGGATTCCCCGAAGAAATTAGTCTGAAAAAAGGGCATTGTTATTTAACAAGGCTCGCAGTGCAGATGCCCTCTTCGTCTTTGACGGCCTTTACCTGTACGCTTCTCGGGGGCCTTTTGCTCCCCCGTGACATTATCTTCTCGTTCAGTTCTTGGCTTATCTTGACTTCCTTGGCCTTCATATGCCTGCCCAGGAATGACTTTACCTCTGCAACAGCCTTGTTGCTCCTCCTATAATTCGGTCGTGTTTGATATACAGACCCTAGCGGTATCTTGAAGATAGTCTCTTCGGCCATATTAGAATATGCTGCTATTCCTCCAGTTTCTTCTGCTCCTTGGTGAGAACCTGACCCTTCGGTTAGTGGCTGCAAAAACCCACACAGGGGCCCTGCTAGAGGTCTTGTGCACCTTCTGCAGTATCACCTTGGTCTCCACGTCTTTATGCGAGCTCATTTTTCTATACGTTTGATACTGAATTCCCTGTTTTGACCCTGAAGCTTCATCAGGATGTTTTTCAGCTGTGCGTCGTCCATCTGTTTTACTTGCCCCGACGCATACAACTGGGCAAGGTATATCTTGAGCTTTTGAACAAGCTCAGGTTTTATCAAATTCAGATTAGAGAGCCTTTCCTGCGCCTTCTCTGTGAGCAGCTTCTGTATTATACTGTCTATCTCCTTAAGCGCCTGCTGCAGTTGCATCTGTTGTTGCATAGACTGTTGCTGCATCATCTGCTGCTGCAGTTGCTGCATCCTTCTTTGTCTTATTTGCTCAAGCTCATCCATCATGAGACTTGTTTAGACATATTGTCAAGGTAAGAGCGACCCTGCGGGGTCATCTCCCTGCCTCGGTTATCTTTAGCCTTCTTTATTAAGCCTAGTTTTTCTAGTTGATGGATTGATTCGCGTATGATTTTACCCCCCGTCGGGTATGTCTTCTCAGGCTTCACCCCCCGATTCTTTTTGGATTTGTATTCGTCCCTGAGCCTTGAGATCCCGATGGGCCCGTTGACATAAATCTTCCTGAGTACGGATGCTGCCCTGACGTACCACCAATCCGGGTTCTCAGGCGGCTTCTCCTTGGCCACGCTTGTCTTGACAAACTTGCTCCATTCCGGAGCCTCTATCTTCGTCTTCAGGTCCCCGGCCACCTTCTTTATCAAGGCCTCAGGTTTTACATCATATACCGTAGTCATTTTAGATGAATAGAAGCATGAGAAAATAGCTCTTATATTTCAACCTTCAGCTTTAAAAACGTGATAGTCGCAAAGAATACCCCATACTTCTTTCTCACTCCGCTCTGCCGTCCTTGGCCCTTACTACAACTATTTTTATTGTTTACAGACTTAAAATCCTCATGGATTCCTTCGTATTATTCCCGTTCAAGGTTCTTAGGGAAAAGATATCCACACTTAGCATCTCTGCCCTCCCCATCATCTTCCTGGTGTTCTTGGTATTGTTGTATACTCCAAATGCCACACCCGCCAGACTGTTGGCTTCGATAGATGAATACATCGGGGGTACCCTGTACCTGTCGGCGGCGAATCTGACGAGCTATAACGATTTATCCACCAACGTTTTGATACCCCTCATAAGGCTCGGGGGGATAGCCTCCCAGACGAATATCAGGGACTTGGGCCCGCAGGGCATAAGGGATTTCACCATAGTCTTCACGACCCTGTTCCTAGGCTTCCTCAGTTATGCCATGGTCTCAAGGGTGATGTTCGAGAGGAGGGCTAGAAGAGAGACCTTTTTGGGCACTGGAGGAATAAATGGTGCGACTGTCGTCCTTTCCTTCGCCGCGGCCTTTTTGATCCTATTCATATCTTTCTTCTCCCTCGCCGGGTTCAAGCTGCTGCTTGTTATCAACTTCGGCCTTTTCTTTACCTTCTCCATACCTTTTGCAGCCATCGGTGAGCCGCTGGGTGAGAGCATATATGACGGGTTCAGGTTCATCTCAAAGAATCTTGGGAAGGTTATAGAAGTTTATATCATATGTATGGGTGTGGCGATAATGGCGCCAATAGGCCTTCTGCTCTTTACAACCCCGTTGATCCTCAATATGTCCTCAGAGTTCATAACAATCCTGCTTAAGATCTTCCTAGGGCTTTTCTCCGTGATGTTCGGGCTGTTCTACCAGCAGGCCATATGCGCGCAGGCTGTTTTGGAGACTAGATAAGTTTTCACTATCCCTGCTTCTTTTGGCCCATGGGGACTCTGGATACATAGCCACAATTCAAGCAGGTTATAGTGAGTTTCTTATCCCTGGTCCTGAACCTGCCGGTTTTGCCATCCGCAAGAAAGCGCAAGCACTTTTTGCAGAAGAGTTTCTTCTGATCAGGCCTCATCCTTATCCTGAACTTCAGTTTGATGGCCCAGGCCTTTTCTATGCAGGTGTTGGCTAGCTCCAAGTCCTGGTCGGCAGCTGCCGTTTCAGCAGTCTCCAGGAGTCTTTCTATCCTCTCCTCTGCGAGCTCCTTGGCATCCTCTTTAGGAATTCTTTTCATATGCTATGAGAACCTTTTTTATTACAGTCCAGATATCTAAAAGGTCCTTGGACAACGAGACGATATAATCAGCGCTGTCATAGACCTTTTCCGAAAGGTCGCCTTTTGTAAAGCCACCTACCACCACCGTTATCCTCCCCCCCGATTCAGAGCCCGATATCACGCTTGTGTCGTTCTCACCCTTTGGTGACATCACTACGACTTTTCCAGGCTTCGTTTTCTTCAATGCTTCCTCGAACCCGCCTTTCTCGGTTTTTAGTTTTGCGAAAAAACCTTCGAACTCCTCAAATTTTTGGGGCACTTCCCCCAGAGGAGCCTTTAGGACCCCACCGCCCCTGAAATGTATCAAAAGGCTTATGCAGCCCTTCCTGTTCAGGACCGATGCCTGCAGATTCAACATCAACCGGTGCAGGATCTCCGTTATCCCGGGGTCTGTCTCAGCCAGCAGTATGGTAAGCATTTTTTAACTCTTTTGCTTTATGCTATACATAAATAAAAAATGGAAAACTTGAACATGGTCATTATCCTATCTGTTGTTTTTGTTATACTATTAGCCTCCTATGTAATGCAGTTTGGCCTTACCATAGACCTAAATGCCCCGTTGGCTATTTTCGGCGGGCAGAGCAATCAACAACAAGACAATACAGGCGATAGCCAGAGTTCCGAGAAGGCCCTCCCAAGGACCCTAGAGACCAAGGACGCTTCGAACCAGCCCACAGTCCCATTGCAGGTCACCACAAAGACCAACACAACCAATACGACTACAGAAGCTGTCGAAGAAGTCGAACTCAACACGACCCTGGGTCTGGTTAACGGGGAGGTGGAGAGAGAGGTCAATCCCGGCGGTGTGGAGAGGATAGATTTCGTCCTGGAGTGATTATCCCCTTCGGTCCTTCCAGAACCTGCTTGTCCTTATAAACTCCCTTTCTGCGCGCAGGACCTCCCTGAAGAAAT
Organism: Candidatus Altarchaeota archaeon; assembly: GCA_016935655.1. Next base: position 5,115 of record JAFGQM010000105.1, read on the forward strand.
CATTGTCCTTCAGGCCCATTTCCAAGACGCGCTCGGCGGTCCTAGGGCCGACCCCGCGGGCGTTCATGGCGATTATGGCCATCTTGCCATATGAGTATACCAGGGATGCGGATTGCTCTGCTCGCTTAAGGAACTTCGTCTCCTGCTGGTCCAATCTCTCGCCGCGGATCCTCTTCCTCACTATGCCGCTCAAAACGTCAGCCGTGTCGCCCATGTAAGCCACCATCCACGAGCCGCATTTGGAGGTTATCGGGAACTTCAAAGTGTCAAGGCTGCGGTTCCTGAAGACCTCCCCGCAGTTAAGGCAGACAAGGTCGACCTTTTTCCTAAGCAGACGGTTCTTCACGGCTTCGATAATAGCCTTTTCCGGCACTTCAGCCCTTATCGCATCCTTGAATTCCTCCAAACCGAACCTCGATATCGTGGTCAGGTTCTGTACAACGAATCTTATCTTATCCCCCCTTATCGTCTCCAGGGCCAGTTTGGAGTCCTCCAGATCGAAGTATTTCTGGAACACTTCCTTTAAGGTTTCCGCATATACCGGAGTCCCAGCATATGAGTCAATTACCCTCTTTAGGTTGATCTCCCTGAAATTGACATCCTCCCTGAACACTCCGAACCTCTTGCCTACGTGCACAAAAGCGAACCTGAAGAGGTTGGTCTGTGTTATGGTCTTCTCCAGTATCCCGGCCAGACTATCTGGGTCTATCTCCCTGAGCACGTCTATTACATCACTTTCCTTGAGCTCGGATGCCGTTAAAATTATCCTGTATGGATCGACCTTTACCCCCACCGTTTCCCCGTATTTCGCGCTCAAAAGCGCACCCAGGACCCTGCTCAGGGTCTCGTTTACCTTTGTCCCGAAGCAGCAGTTTATTATGACTTGGTTGTAGTTCTCTATGAACCTCTCAAGGGTTATCGTATCATCTGTCGGGACCACGCCCTTTGACCTTTGCTCTTTGATGGTCCTTATCAGGGAAGTCATCCCTCTCTTGTCCAGAGGAAGCTCCATATCCTTTGCAATCTGGCTTTCGCTTGCCTTCTTCTCAAGAAGCTTGGATATCCGCCTCCTCAGCTTCCCCACCTCCTGCGCGATTGCATAGGGAACGGGTATGTCCTCGCCCACCCACACAGGGGTTTCAGCACTCATGTCGCTCACGGGTATGACCATGACCCGCTTCCCCCGGAAGTCTACGATCCTCCAGGCATCCCCCTTGAGGATGAAGATGGAGTTGACGTAACAGTCGATTATATACTCCTCGTCCAAAACCCCCACAGGTTTCCCAGAGGCCAGGTCTATGACCGTGTACCTGTTGTAAGTCGGAATAGTGGATAAGTTCGTGTAGTAATATAACAGCGAGTTCCTTTTCCTCCCTATTTGGGAGTCCCTCCAGGAAATAAGCCTTAGCCTTTTCAAGACCTCGATAACTTCGTCAAAGTCCTTCCTTTTCAGGTTCCTATATGGGTATGCACCCTTCATTATATTATAAGCACCCTCTAATTCTACGTCCCCATAGTCCAGGGTGAGCCCGACTATCTGGTGGCCCAGTACATCAAAGGATTCCTCAAAGAATTCTGTCTTCTCAATCCTTCCGGAGAGTGCGAATTTCGTTATCACTGATGCCTCCAGGATATCGTCGAAATCAGTGGCAAGGACTATGCCCTTCGAGGTCTTGCCCCTGCTGTGCCCGCTTCTGCCGACGCGCTGTATCAGGCGCGCCGCTTGTCTGGGCGAGTTGAACTGTATCACCTGGTCTATCAGCCCCACGTCTATGCCCAGCTCCATGGAGGACGTGCAGACCAGGGTCTTTATGTCCCCGTTCTTCAGCTTCCCCTCAGTCTCTATCCTCTCCTCCTTTGACAGTGAGGAGTGGTGTATACCGACATCCTTTACGGCGCGCATCTGCTTGGTCAGAAGCTCTGTGGCCACTCGAGTGTTGGTGAATACAAGAGTGGACTTCTTGCCGGAGATCTCCGCGATGCTGTCCACAACGCTCTTTGGTTTTTCGACCCTTATCTCAAGGCTTTTATAACCCCTATCAATCTCGATTTCGTCGATCTTGAAATATTTTGCGACAATGTCCGGGGTCCCCACGGTCGCAGACAGGCCGATGGTCTGGAACTTCCCGCATAGGTTCCTGAGCCTCTCCAACCCTATTGCCAACTGGATCCCCCGCTTGTCCGAGACAAGTTCGTGGATCTCGTCTATCACCACATGGCTCACGCTCTCAAGATGTCTCTTCATGACCTTGGCGGGCAGTATGGCCTGTAGTGTCTCTGGCGTGGTTATGAGCATCTGGGGCGGTTTCAGCCTCTGCCTGCTCCTCTCGCTCTGGCTGGTGTCGCCGTGCCTCACCTCGACCCTGCATCCAAGGACCTTGCACCATTCCTGCATCCTCCTCAGCATGTCGCGGTTTAAGGAACGCAGCGGGGCGATGTAGAGAGCGATTATCCCCTTCTTGTCCTTTTCCTTGAGCAGGAAATTCAAGACCGGGACCAGAGCCGCCTCAGTCTTCCCGCTCCCGGTCGGCGCTATGCATAGCACGTTCTTGCCTTCCAGTATCTTGGGCATGGCCTGCTTCTGGATGGAGGTAAGCTCCGCGAAATTATTTTCTACGAGTTTCCGAAGTTCAGGTTCAAGTCGTTCGAGGACTTTCATGAGAATCAGCACGAGTCTGGACCCTACTTCTTTCAGAGAGAAGAAATATAAATTCCTTAAGAGTTAAATTTTTCCTTTAGTTCCCTGAGTTTCCCCATATAACTCCCGTCAAGAAGGTAGATCTCCGCTTCTGGCAAGTCGGCCATCCTTGTCAGGAGCGGGCCTACGGGCCCGTCGCCGTTCAGCGCTATTCCGCGCGCATTCTCGTCAAACGTCGGGACTACCGTGACCTTGGCTTTCCCCTCCTTTAGTGGCACCTCCACCCAGACCGGTCTTATATAGGGGCGTATGTCCCTGAGGATTATCGATGGATGCGAATGTGCCTTTACTATGTTTTTTACACCAAGGAGGTCATCGGTAGGCGTCGTATGGCCGTGAAAGAATCCCGACTCCTTATCAATGAGTTCGCCGACCACAGAGACTCCGGGGGGGATGAGTTTCTCTATGCCACCATCATGGTTTCCCTTCGTTATTATTATCTCGCTGACATATGGCTGGAGACCTGTTAGGAATTCCGGG
>JAFGQM010000106.1 GCA_016935655.1 Candidatus Altarchaeota archaeon
CATGGCGGTCGAGGTCTTGCCGCAGGCGCTGGGGAAAGCTCCCATGAAATAAGTAGTCCTGGTCTTGCCCGGCGGGTGCACGCCCATTATGAACATATGCTCGCAGAGCCAGTCCTCCTGCGCAGCCTTGCTGATGGCCAGGCGGAGCGCCAGCTTCTTCAGCCCCATGCTATTGCCCGCATACTGGTTGTTTATCGTGAAGACTCTTTCCTCCTCCAGGTCCATATAGATCCTCCTCTTGTCTACATTCTTCGTGACATTGTTCTCCAGCTCGCCTGCCGAGTGGACGAAGTAGAAGAAATTGGGCGAGCCGCGGAGCTTCCTGAACTGCTCGTAGCCCTGGCGATACATTATGTTCTCGCTATGGATTACATAGGCAGAATCAGTGAGCTGCAGCGCGCAGATGGAGAACTCTGAATCAAGCGGGCCGAGGCAGTAGAAGCCTACCAGCATCTCCTTTCCCTTCATCATGCCGTCCAAGAGACCGAGCACCTCTTTTAGGCCCCCGTCCCTGTCAAAGGTGTTTATATGCCTCCCGAGGAACTTCCCCTTTGGCAAAAGTATCCTAGTGTTCTTAGTGTCCCTGCCCTGATCCTTGCTGCTGTCGAAATGTATTGTATGACCTTTTGTCTTTAGGGGCTTCTCCTCCCCGTTTTTCATGGCAAGGTCGCGCACATAATCGATGTCGTCTTTGGTGCCTGTGAGCACCGTGACCTTGGAGGGCTTGCAGATCGTTACGTATTCCTCGACCACAGCCAGCACTTTCTTGTTCTTGACTGCTTCTAGCCTGGCTAGGTTCTTTTCGTCTAGAACAGATTTAGGAACATCCATTTTTCAGAAAGAGTGGTTTTCTATGTTTTCGGCTCAAGCTATAAAAAGGTGTTGGTTTTTATGGCAAACCACATAATCTTAATGTATTTAGGATATGTCATCCCAAAAACCGAACAGGAAGGGTCAAACCTCGATGGACTACTTGCTGACCCTAGTCGTCGCCCTGATTGTCGTGATAGCGATGTTCATGTTCGTCCTCAGCGTGCAGAAGAAGTCGGGGGAAGAGGGGAACCAGGTAGTCGACAGGGCGATGAACACAATATTCGGCAGGGGGAGCACGGGCAGCAACTGCGGCAACGGAAAGCTGGAAACGGGGGAGGAGTGCGACGGCAACCAGTTCAGCGGGGGAAAACCGTCGTGCATAGTGGACTTCGGCTGCACCGGCGGGGAGGTGACCTGCGGCTATGATTGCAAGGTCAGCACGAAGGGATGCATAGGATGCCTGCCATGCGACACCTTCTATGGAGGGCAATGTACTCCAGAACCCCCAGGCTGCGTGGGCGGTTGGAGCCATGAAGGAGGAGGGGACGAGAGCTGCGCTCCAGACCCCCTAGACCCCCCAAAAGTCTGCTGCGAATGGGCCGGCGGTTCCGCGATAGTCTGCGGCAACAATGTCTTAACAGCGCCTGAGGAATGCGAGTGGGGGCTTGATCGGGTCCCTGGCGGGGGGGATGACGAATTGACCGGCAGGGAATGCGACGACTTCGCCCCTTTCACGGCCGGGGAGCTGCAGTGCTCCGAAACGTGCACCTTTGACACGAGCAAATGCTATGACTGCGGTGACGGTGTTCTCGCAACGGGATTGGAGACCTGCGAGGTCGGGAATCCGACTGGCTCCCTATGCGACTGGAGCAACTGTGATCAGGCCACGTGCCAGTGCCTAGAGACTTGTGATGACACTATACTCAATAACGAGGAGACTGACGTAGATTGTGGGGGCCCGAACTGCCCGGAATGTGCCGACCAGAGTGATTGTCTAATAGATGATGATTGTGAATCCAATATATGCATTTATAAAAATCCGGGAGACTCTATGGGCGTCTGCGCCGAGATAATACTAGCGCCTAGAAATATAAATACGGAGGGGGTTTACACGATAGATGACGGACAATTAAACATGGGGAACGACAACTTGAGATTCACTGGGAGCGCGGAGGGCAGCCTGCTGGACTGCCGAAATGTCGCTAACGAACTAAAATCCGGGGGGACTGTTACTGTCGTAGTGGACGTGAATGTTGACGGGATGTTAATACGGAATTGTAAGATAACGGCAACCAACAATGGGGGTAGTGCATTGGGGATAAGAGGCGACGACAACGAGGTGATGGACAGTGTGATAGAAGGCGGCCGTACGGGTGTCATGATAGACGGCGTGGATGACAATTATATACACGACAACGATATAAGCAGCAGGGACATAGGAGTCCGGATAATGAATACTGCTGAAGACAATGAGATAAGCGGCAACGAGATAGGACCTACCGCACCAGCCTCCTCAAGCTTTTTCGGGGTGTATATAACCGACGAAAGCAGCGGTAATAAAATCGGGTTGAACATTATATCAACGCCTGGTAGCGCCGGCCCGCATTGGAGTATCTTTCTGGACACCTCGCCTTTCACCGCAACATCCAATTTTGTAAATGGGAACACGGCCTGCCAAGGCGCGGGTACCATCCGGATAATCCATGACAACACAGTCTCAACTTCCCCCAACACATGCAAGGTCTGCACGGCGCCTGCCGGTAGCCCAGTATGCAGCACTGTGAACCCCGGCCAGTGTCCCAACACATGCCCGTAACATCTTCATTTAAGTCTTTTCACACAAATTATCTAATAATCATGAAGGAAGCAAGAGAGGGGCAGACGAATATGGAATATATGTTGATGTTAATTATAGCCTTACTGGCCATCCTCAGCCTGTTCTACTTCCTCTCACCCACGGTAAGGGACATAGGCGGTGTGGGGAACGAGGCATTGGAAAGATTCTTTGACAGGACCCCCGCCTCAGGTCCGGTTACGACCGGTGTCATAGACGACGTCGTCGATCTGAGCGATCCTTTGAACGGGGACAAGACGGGCATAATCACGGACACTCCCCTCGACGACGGCTTGGTCGGCATGTGGATACACATCCAGGGGGAATGCTATCACATAGAAGAGGTGACTGAAACTGCTGGCGGAGGCTATGGCACCATAGTGGCGGAGATCATAGGCATCGTAGCTCCAGGCACCGGGTTCGAGATATATGAGACATATGACGACTGCATGGGCATCACCACCTACACGTGCACGGACTCTGATGAAGATGACATATACACGGCAGGCACTGTCACGATTTTGGATGGCGTCGAAGATGTCCTAGAAGACCACTGCGCATTATCAGAAGACAACAACAGGCTGTTTGAGTATGTGTGCGCCGACGGCCATCTCGGCTATGAAGAGCACACATGCACGGATATGTGCATCCTGGGCAAATGCATGCTGACCACCGGCGACTGGTGCGAGGACTCGGACGGGGGGGAGAATAACGTCTATATCAAGGATAGCGTGACTATTGGCATAAACGCCGGTAGTGAATTTGTCTTCGACGACTTCTGTTACAGCAGCGGTTCCTTTGAACAGGGAGTCTATGAAGGCTCCTGCGACGGCAACAGCGTCGACTTCGGTTTCCCGCTGGTCTGCGAATACGGATGCGAGGATGGCGCATGCGTCCCGGAGGGACGATGTGTAGATACAGATGGGGGGATAGTGCCTTTCGCCCAAGAGCCGCCGAGCGAGACCTTTTACACGAAGGGCAGTGCCTCTGGTTACTTGTACTTGGATAGCGATGTGATAGGCACAGTCCAGGATAGGTGCGCCAAGAAGAGATTTGACAGTTATGGGAACCCGATAGGGTGGCTGTTCGTAGAAAGCTGTGACGAGGACTGTGGTATTTCTGAAGCCCATTGCTATGAAACTTATGAGGGCAAGATAACTGCGGTAAGGCGAGAATTCGACTGTCGGGGGGGGTGCAGCAATGGCGTGTGCATAGCGAATAGATGCACTGATGCAGGCGGAGTTTGCACGTTCAGCGAATGTGCGCCTGGAATGGCCTACCCCGATGGCGATGCAGAGTGCGAGGGTCTAATTGCCGGGGGTAATTGCTGCATACCCGACAACGAGTGCTCTGACGCTGGGGGTGAATGCCTCCAATCCGGCTGTGACGATAGAATAGGGTACGAGCATTATCCGCCTGGTGAAGCGCAGTGCGTGGCAGAACATGAGATTGACTGGTATTGTTGTACGCGCATGTGTGCTGATACTGACGGCGGGATAAACTACTATGTCGCCGGCAGGACCGGAATGACCCCCACGGGCCCGTACTATGACCAAGACTACTGCCAGCTGGGCGGGAATCCTAGCAAACCTTGGAGAGGGTTCTATGCGGACTCTTGCTCAGGCCCGGACTGTTACCTTATCGAGATGTACTGCGACAAGGGATCCAATGCGTTCTCCCCCTACAACTGCCCTGGGGGGTGTGAGCTTGGTAAGTGCAAGGGGACTGAATGTGTTGGTGTGTGCGACAACGTGGAGGCGGCCTGCCCGACAGGCTACGAGCCAGGCGCCGGGACTTGCAACACGGGCGACCGCTGCTGCGTGCCTTCAGAAAGTTGGGACCCAGACTCCTGCACGGCCTACGGCGGGCATTGCGTCTCATCAAGCGACTGTTACGGTTATCCGGCCAACCGCATCTCCTCGCAGGACTCTGCATGCCGCCCGGTAGGGCAGGGAGGGGCTGGAGAAGGTTTCTCTTCGGAGGACGTATACTGCTGCAAGATGGTGGATTGCTCAACCTTGCGTACTGGTGCTACCTGTATGTACGATGTCACTTGCTGGAATACACCCTACATCGGGGAAATACCGGAGGGCAACACGGCCTGCCACTTCTTCACTGGCGGCGACCCAGAGTATATCTGCTGCGGGGCGGAGTGTGTGGTAGACAGCGAGTGTGATGACGCCGACTCCCAGACCTTTGACAGATGCATGTCCGGGGTATGTTACAATGCCGGAACTCTCCTGAGCATAAAACCGTCTATAAAATATGTGAATCTAGGTGAGACTTTTACCGTGAACGCATACATAGAACAGGCCAACAATTTTTATGGGTATGAGACGGACCTAAACTTCAACAGCAACGTCCTGGAGTTGGTATCGCAGACTGGCGGAAACGGTATCTTGGGGACGAATACGTTCTTCATACCAGGGGTGTTAGAAGGCGGAAGGCTCAAACAGGTCGCTGAATTTCTGGTGCCTCCAAGCCCAAGTGTGTCTGGAGCCGGGAACTTGGTGTCGGTGACCTTTAGGGCCAGGGCCAAGGGCAGTTCAACCCTGACTTTGAGCGGTATCTCCTTATATGACGCGCAGTACAGGCTAATAACGGACTTCGTTTCCGATTCTAGAGGCTCTATAATCAAGGTGTTCTAAGCCTGATCACAGGTTTTCGACTATGGTTGCAATGGGCGCCTCGGTCCTGAAGCCAGTCTTGCTGAAGTGGGTCCTGACCGTGTCGTATCCGGATTCTTTTATTTTTTCTATCAAAAAATCCCGTTTGGGGGAGATGGTCTTGTTGACCTCGGAAAGGCGGTGGATGTCATAAAAGGGCAGGTCTATTTTCGTGTCGTCCTCCACTCTTTCAACAAGCTCCCTGATCTCCTTGTTTTCATTTTCGTTCAAAATCCTGTCGCAAAGGCTTGCATTAGCAATTTCCCCCGACCACATCGGTCCCGCCCAGTCCAAGCGCGCGCCGCAGTTGGGGCATTCCTCAAGGAAGCCAGGAATCCTGACATAGGTCCTAAACTCGCACTTGAAGCAGTGCTGGACATAAGCCAACTTGGAAACTGCATCATCTGCTCTTTTTATCCCTGAGGAGACCTCCAAAAACAGCCGGAAATAATGCCTCCTGTTGTAGGAGAACACGGGCTTGAGGGCCATCTCATAGCGCGCAGCCATCCTGGCTGCAGCCCCCATGAGTATCCTCAGTCCTATCTCCTTGCAGTAGGAGGCCCTCAAAGACCGGGCGTCGTATTTCCTTAGACAGGATTTTATTGAAGTCCCACAAAGAGGTGCCGAGTCGGTCGCTGTCAAGAACAACAACCCTTTCCTCCTCTTCACTGCGCGCAGGGCGGAGTCTAGGGAGGTGATGAAGGTGCCGAACGGGTCTATGTCGACGACATCAAACTTGTCGCAACGATGCTCACGGAGAAGCAAGTTGACGTCCTTGTTCGAGACCTGCGCGCGCAGCTTGTTTTTTTCTAGGTTTCCTCCAATCAGTTTTACGGCCTCTGGGCTTAGATCGTTCAGGAACAAATCGGAGACGACACCAGACTCCTTGAGCGCGCGCATGCCCCTGATGCCACTGCCAGCAAGGACGTCGCAGTAGGAGAGGTCCTGCCCGCCATGAGCCTTCAGAACAGCGACAGACAAGTCCCTGTCAAAGGCCATCAAAGGGTTGTAGAAGACAGGGAGCTTCTTTGTTATCTCGCCAGAAGACGCGGATATTTCTACCTGGCCCTCCTTAAATGTCCTTAAACTCATCTGGAACAAGCAGACCCCCGACTTTGTTGTGGCTTCCGACCGTTATGTTCGGGCCGATGCGAGAATTGGATAATACGATGGCACCCTCCTCGATAATGACATTGTCACCTATGACGCAGCTGGGCCCTATCTGTGCACCCTTCTTCACCACGGTTCCGGAGCCTATAAGGCTCTCCTCCACCACGGCCCCCTTCTCGACGACGACCCTTTCGAAGAGCACTGAGGAATCCAGTTCCCCGGAGACCCTGGAGTCCCTCCCCAAGACCGACTTGTGGACCTTCCCGTCCACAGCCGCCCCCGGGGCCAGGAGGTTGTTGCCCTTGAGGAAGTACTGCGTCGCTTCCATGTAATCCCTCGGGGTCCCCACGTCCCTCCAGAAGGAGTGTGTCACAGAGCCGCAGATCTTCTTCCGCTCCTTGAGCATCTTCGGGAACAGGTTCTTTGAGAAGTCGTAGAAGCTCAGCGGTATCATGTCCAGGACCTCTGGCTCTATTATGTAGATGCCCGTATTCGCCAGGTTGCTGAAGACCTCCTCCGGCTCGGGCTTCTCCTTGTAGGCGGTTATCTCGTCATCCCTCATCTCCGCTATGCCAAAGAGGGATACGTCCTTGACCTCCATCAGGCATATGGTCAGGAGGCCGCCCATCTTCTTGTGGTCCTTGTATAGCTTGGCGATGTCTATCTCGCTTATGTTGTCCCCTTGTATGACCGCGAACGTCTCGTCCAGGTGGTGGAGCGCATTCCTGACGGAGCCGGCGGTCCCAAGGGGCTCGTCCTCCATGACGGTCTTGAACTCGACCCCCCACTTCTCCCCGTCGCCGAAGTATTCCTCTATGACTTCTGGCATGTAGTTGGTGGTGAGTATGACCTCCTTAAAACCCTGGCGTGCGAGCTTGGTGACTATGTGGTCAATCACCGGCTTGTTCAGGAAGGGTATCATGGGCTTTGTGGTCGTGTAAGTCAAGGGCCTCATCCTGGTGCCCATCCCGCCCGCGAGTATCACCGCTTTCATCTTGGGTAAATAGAAGTTGGGGATATAAGAAGTTTTTATCTTATAATGCCTTAACTTTCAGTAAGCTTGCTGAAGAATGATCCAAAAGAAAGGTCAGACGGCCCTTGAATACCTGCTGATACTAGTCATTGCATTGACGATAGTCATAGTCATATTCCTGTGGGTGCAGGGGACATCAACTTCGGCCCAGATAGAAGCCAACGCAGGTATGGGCAACTTGTGGAATCTTTTCAAAAATCCTTAATCCGTTAAAAGTTATCGCCCGATTCGGAGAGGGAAAGGCTTTTATATTTAATCCAATAATCAATTGAAGTAATATTTGCCCAAAATGGTCCCGAAGAACCCCAAAGGACAGGTTACCAACGAATACCTGATGATCGCAGTCGTTGGGATGATAGTCGTCGTAGGCGTGTATTTCTATGTCTCCCAGACCGCGGAGGATGTGGGGGAGCTGGGTACTGAGAAGTTGGAGGAGTTTCGCGACCTTACGCAGCCTGCCAGTGAACCTGTAGACGAAGGGATAATAACGCAAACCTATGATCCAGTGCCCTATTTGGGGAGCGACAACTCTGGTTTTCTGACAGATGAGCCCTTGGATGAAAACTATGTGGGATGGTGGGTGCGCATATCTGGTGAGTGTTATCAAATCATAAGGGTAGAGACTCACACCTCAGTTGACGGGGATTCATACATCCTGATGGTCAACGGGCTGGTGGAGGGGGCAGATGTCGGTACGGAATTTGAGGTCTATGGGACCTTCGATGAGTGCATGGGTGAGGGATGGGAGGAGTACACATGCCTTGACTCTGACGGGGACGACCCATACACTATGGGCTATGTTGGCTTGAATACGGGTTCGGGGGGGGAGGTACTTGAGGATTATTGCAGGATCAGCACATATAACAATGAGATGGTGGAGTACATCTGCTCCGATGGGGAACTAGAATCAAAAGAATACTTATGTGATGGCATCTGCTGGGACGGGCATTGCGCGGTAATTGATGGCGTAAGCTGCATGGATTCAGACGGCGGCAACCAACCGAATATTAAGGGTTATGTAGAAATCATGGATGCAGATGGTATGGTGTTCAGGTATAGCGATGAATGTTCTGGTGGGCTTTACCCTGGTGAGGAGAATGTCGCTGAGTTCTTCTGTGTGGGCAACTCGGTTGATGGCGAGCCCGTCTTGTGCCCGAACGGTTGTGAGGATGGGGTCTGCAAAATCGGTCCTCCAACTTGTGAGAATATAGTATATCACCCGGAAGTGAACCCAAATGAGCCCACTAAAGAGGATAGAATCGTGCTGTGCCTCCAACTGGGCTTGAAATGGGCAGGAGTAATCAAGGAGAACAATGAATACCAGTGGTATGGTAACTGTAGGAGTGATCCCGATTCTGGGGGGTGGACTGTCCCGCCAAGGTATCAGTTCGACTTAGAGGCATGTGGCCAGGTTTTACCAGACACATGCAAAGATACAGACGGTGGAATCGATTACTTTGTAGCTGGTAGCACAGGTCTAGATCCAGCAAATAGACAGTATTACGACCACGACTACTGCCAGAGTGGCGGCGACCCAAACAACCCATCCAGAGCATATTATACCACCCAATGCATAGGTGCTAGCTGTTATCTCATAGAAATGTACTGTAAGAACGGCCTCAATGAAATGGAAGCGTATAGCTGCTCGGGAGGCTGTGAGAAAGGTAGGTGCAAGATGGATGTGGAAATATCTGCTAATCCAACTTCGGGGCAGGCTCCTCTAACTGTGGCATTCACCGGGTCAGTAATAGATGGTACCTCACCCTACACATACTTGTGGGATTTCGGAGATAGCGGAACATCGACCATGCTCCAAACACCTCATGTATACATCACAGGTGGGACATATACTGCGATTTTGTCTGTAAAGGATGCAAAAGGTGAATGTGGCAACGATAGCATACAGATAGTAGTGGCTGGCTTAGAATGCACTTCAGACGCTGACTGCCTTGATGCCGATCCTCAGACTAATGATGTATGTGTGAATGGAGTGTGTTATCACTCTGGTGTTTGTACCTCCAACACAGAGTGCAACGATGCTAACCCATATACGGGGGACTTCTGCAGGGACGGAATATGCCAAAACACGGAATGTCAGCAGTTGTTGGACCTTATTGGATGCGGCTGGCCCGTTAGTAGTGGAGACCCTAGATTTGACCCGAGAGTAGACTTAGATGGCAACGGCAATATCGGCCTGGGGGACTATATGATCCTCATGGTAAGTGAATGTGGAACTTTGATGAATCCGCCGTTCCATAAAGGATGCACTGTTTGTATTGACGGCGTACCAAGATGCACGAGGAAGATAGGTGAAGGAGTCGATGAGTGCTTGGTAGAGATGGACCCTTGTTGCGGTGATGGGCTCATAAATTTTAAGATTGGGGAAGAGTGTGAGGAGACCGACCCGAGTGGTTCTTTGTGTGCTTGGGGTAGGTGTAACCAAATTACATGCGAATGCTGCCCGCTCCCAATTGTACTGAACCCAGGATTTGAAGATGGTACTCAGGGTTGGGTGGGCATTGATGGCCTAGATGTGGCGGTTGAGACTGGAATTGGTGCTCATTCTGGCGAGAAATATTTAGATATTTACACGGCGGGTTCATATGGCGGTACATTTACAGTGTACCAAGACATCGAGAACATAGTCGCAGGTTGCATATACTCTGCCGAAGGATGGATCTCAAGCAATGACATCTATTCTGCAAGCATCGATGTGGTATGGCTTAACAGTGCAGGTACAGCAATAAGCACGACTTCAGTCGGCGTGAAGATAGGCACCGAAGATTGGACTAGAAAAAGCAGGTATAGTATGACTGCTCCAGCGGGCGCCGTAAAGGCAAGACTCAGGCTTAGAACCGTAATCGGCAACGCATGGACTTGGGCCAGATTCGACGACTTGAGATTTTGGAATTAGGAGTCGAATAACCGGCCTATAGAGGTTATCAAGGCCTCGCTTCCGAGATTCAATCCTGCTGAAGTAAGTTACACTACATTCACTCGAACTCTATCGTGGCAGAATCCTACAGTTAATGGCTAGTCCCACCAAAGACCTCGATGAAGCTCTTAGGCGAATACCTCTTAAGCCAACTGACGTTATCGAAATGTCTGTCTTCACTTAGGATGTCATTCAGATTGTTCTCTTTGATGACCGCCGCATGTATGGCATCGCGTGGACTCAACTCAAACCTCTCGAGGAATTCGCAGGCCTTAAGAGGAGCCTGGGAGCTTACAGGCACCACCATCAATCTGGATTCATAGATACTATGGACTACTTCTGTTACCAGGTGTTTTTTCCCGTGTTTTATGAGGGTCCACATCAACTCGTCCATAGTCAAAGAAGAGGTGATTGCATCTGTCTTCCCATGGTCGACCAGTCCAAGGCATTTTCTGCTTATATTCCCTCTAGCGGTTTTGTCTAAGACAGCTACTATGAATATATTCGAATCAACGTATATCATCTGAGAATATCTCTGAATAGAGCTCGTCCCCCGTCTTTATTCTTTCTCCCTTCTTGATGCCCTCTTTCATCGCGATTCTCCTGAATTTGTCTGCCAGGTTCTCCTTCATGGGCATTATCGATATCTCGCCCTCCCCCATGGAGATGTTCACCTCCTCCTTGGGCACTATCCCCAGCATTTCCCTCATCATCTTAGGTATGACTATCTGCCCGCTCTCACCGACCCTTACCTTCGTTTTTAGTGCCATTTTCATATTTCAAGATATTACTTTTTGATTTACAAATATATAAACTGGTGAAGGAAGTGATTTTTCTCAGAAAGGCTTATAGAAGACATAGGAAAACTATGATTTCCTCACTGAAATGCGAATATTTCGGAGTTGTATGTACGTTGGAATGTATGTATGGATAATGTGGACATCGCGATGTGCATGTATTTCGGGGGCCTTAGGGTTAAAACAGTCTAGTTAACATGCCACGAGCATATTTTGCGTGCCAAGTCTAACCCCTTAAAAACATAACGTTTGGGAGTTCCTTGAACTCCTTGTCCCCGGTGACGAACAGTACCCTCCTCTTTTTCGCAATAGTATAGCCGAGGCAGTCCACATAAGACAGCCTTTTCCCGCTGTTTTTGTACCTGAATTTGACTGCATCAAAGCATTCGTTGAAGGAGAAATTGACGCATGCGGGCAGGAGTTGTGAAAGGGTCTCATGTATCTCCTCTTCGTCTACGCCCTGCTTGTGGAGGAAATACTGGACCTCCATGAGGTTTACAAGGGTCGTCAAGCCTTCGCTGAGTTTGATTTCGGCATATTCTCTACTACCCAGGAGAATATTTATTATAGCATAGCTGTCCAGAAAGTATTTAGTCGCCCCAGGCATCCTTGTTCCCTTCAACAAAAGAACCCACATCGCGCGCTGACCAGCGGTCTTTGAACCTCCCAAAGAGATTGTCGCTCACCTTCGCGGATATGGTTACTTCTACGTCCCAGCCCTCGGACATGTTCTCTTTCTCCAGGACCTCCTTGGGTATCAGAAGGCCTACTGAGTTCCCGACCTTCCTTGTCGTGGTTGTGAAAGTCTCCATGTTATAATTTGTTATAACAAGTATAAAAATGCGAAGAAGGAGGACATCTCAACTCACTCAAACTCTATCGTAGCAGGGGGCTTGTTGGTCAGATCGTAGAGTACTCTCGTAACCCCCGGGACCTCGGAGGTTATCCTGTTCGATATTTTTTGCAAGACTGGCCATGGGATTTCCATGGAGTTCGCGGTCATAGCGTCTAAGGACTCGACCGCCCTTACAGCGATGAGGTAACCGTAGTCCCTTGAGTCTCCTTTCACACCGGTCGCGCGCCCCACGAGCAGTGCAGCCAGGGCCTGCCAGGGCTTCAATCCGGCCTTCTCAATCTCCTCGAGAACTATAGCGTCGGCCTGCCTGACTATCTCCACCCTCTCGGCTGTCAAAGGACCCAATACGCGCGCGGCCAGACCGGGCCCGGGAAACGGCATCCTCTCGGATATCTCGGGCGGCAGCTTGAGTATGCGCGCAAGCTCGCGGACCTCGTCCTTATACAAATCACGCAAAGGCTCGACCAGCTCCAAAACCATACCTTGCGGCAGCGTAACGTTATGATGGCTCTTTATCTTCCCGCCGGTCTCTATCCAATCGGGGGCTATGGTGCCCTGGACCAGGAACTTCGCGTTGGCCTTCTTGGCCTCCCTTTCAAATACTTCAATAAATTTGTGGCCGATTATTTTTCTCTTTTCCTCGGGGTCATCGACGCCTGTGAGCGCATCCAAGAACTCCTTGCGCGCATCCAAGAGTTTGAAGTTCAGGTCATACTTGCCTGCAAAGGCCTTCCTGACCATCTCGGGCTCATTCAGTCTCATCAGACCGGTATCGACAAAGACGGCGGTCAGGTTCCTGCCCACTGCGCGCGCGGTGAGTATGGCGGCTACACTGCTGTCCACACCGCCGGACAAACCTATTATGGCATGGCCGCTGCCCACCTGTTTCTTAATCTTCCCTACGGATTCCTCGACGAACTTATCCATATCCATCTGAGTTGAAGTTTACATGAAATAGCTAAAAAATCACTTGAGTTCCAAGGTCACAGCCTCCCCGTCCCTGAGTTCCAGCGCCTTCCTCAGGTTCGTGGAGGAGACTAGCTCGAGCACGTTCCTGTAGCTGGTCTTTTCCGGGACCAGGATATATGCCTCCATGCCCCGGATCTTGCACGGGGCTATCTTCACGCCGCCGTAGTCCCAGAAGCCGCGGATGATTTCATAGTCCAAGTCAGGCATCCTATCCACCTTCAGGTTTAAGGTACCCAAGTAGGGGGAAAAGCCGATTCTTTCCTTTAGCCTGTCCCGGTATATCTCTATGTATTTCCTGCCCTCGCCCTTGCCGGAGAAGACCGTCCCTGTCAGTCTTTTATCTTGCATATCTCTGGCATCCTCCTCTTATGCTCGCTGGCCTTGACCATCTGCTGGACGCGCTTGTTCTTCGCCTTCCCGCTCAGGACCCTGTCCAGCTCTTCATATGTCACGCCCATGTCGCTCTCGTCGGTCTGGCCGTCCCAAAGGCCGGCGGTGGGGATCTTCTCGATTATCTTCTTCGGTATTCCCAACTTTCCGGCCAGCTCTCTCACCTCCGTCTTGTAGAGGTCGCCTATCGGCAGTATGTCGCAACCTCCGTCCCCGTATTTGGTGAAATAGCCTATCGAAAGCTCTGACTTGTTCCCGGTCCCCACCACCAAAAGGTTGTTGAGGTTGGCGTAGTAGTAGAGGAGCATCATCCTGGTCCGCGCCATCAGGTTCCCATAAGCGGCTCTGTCCAATTCCAGAAACGCCCTGAATGCCTCTAGAATGGACTGTAACGGGATTTTCTTGTATGGGATGCCCAAAGACCTGGCGAACTCCTCTGCGTCCTTGGTGTCCTCCAGATTCGTCGTGGGGGAGGGCATTATCAGGCCAAGGACCTTGTCCTTGCCCAGGGCTTTGACAGAGAGCTTCGCTACTACCGCAGAGTCCAGGCCGCCGCTGAGGCCCACAACGACCCCCTTGGCGCCCGCATCTTTCACCTTCTTCTTTATGAAGCCGGCTATTTTCTTAGAATCCACGATTTATTTACACTCTCTAATTGAGAATACTAGTGATTAAAATGACTAAACCAGAAAGAAGTGAGAGGATAACCAACCTCGTTGTAAACGCCACCGTGATGATGATGGGGTCCATCATGATAAGCTTCGGCGACCTCATGGCCGGGTTCACAGGTGCGATGGGTGAAGCTATGATCAATGCCTTCGGTTCAGACGACCCGGAGTCCAAAAAAAGGACGGAAGAGATGAAGAGGGAGATCAGGGAAAAGATGCCTGAAGGGATGAAAAAGATGTTGGGGGAGAGGATGGTGGAGGTCACGGCGAAGATGCGCGAAAAACGGGGCGAGTTGGAGGGGTATTTCAAGGACCCCCTCTTCGACGAAGGGCTGGCGATAGTCGATAGGTACAGGTTCAATCTGCCCCCGCTCACAGAGGAGCTCAGTATGGAGGATATGGCAGGGTATCTCTGTCTGGGGCAGTCGAACGACAAAAAGCTGGACGAGATGATGCATGAGCTAGGCCTATGGATGAACAAGGTCGGCCAGAAGTTCCCGACACCGCCATCTTGAGGATCCCTGGATTAGAGAGGTTCGGGCAAATTGTTTTTTAAGGGGTCGCCATTAATTTAGGCAGCAGATTAAAGCCCATTGGCAAAATGAAATGTAGGATTTGTAAGGAAGATATAAGGGAGAGCCCAGATCTCATAAACCTATGCAGGTACAAGGGTGGGCCTACTCATCTAGGCTGCTGCACTAATTCATGCAGCTGGGACCAGGCCCCGTGCAGGCACAGCAGTGGCGTGTTCCAGAAGGTCTAAGGAGCCTAGATAGAAAGGACGGTAGACATGAAGGTAGTGAACATAACGGGGGATTCCGTAGCCTTAACTGAGGTCAAAGACCTCAAGGGGTTGGTAATACCTGAGGGTTCCTTCGTGTGGTTGGACTTGAGAGCAAAGAGCGAGAAGGAGCTGGATGGCTTCAAAAAAAGATTCAACATACATAGACTGGCCATAGAGGACTGCCTAGACTCTAGGCAGAGGCCCAAGGTCGAGATATTCGAGGGGTATGTCCTGGCCATAATAAAGGCGGTCGAGTTCACGACGAGGGTGGAGACCCACCATCTGGCCGTCTTCATAGGGGAGGACTACGTCGCAACGATAAGCAACGGTAAAGTGCCGTTCCTGGAGGAGCTCCGCGAAAGATTGTTGAGGGAGGACGGCAAGAATGTCTCCGGAGGGCCGGACTTTCTTGCATACCTGGTCTTCGACAAGATTGTGGACTCCTACTTCCCTATCTTGGACAGGGTGGAGGACGACATAGAGCTCCTAGAAGCGAACATATTGAGCAAAACCTCACAAAAGACCGTAGACCGGATATTCAAAGTCAGGCGGAACCTGCTCCTCTTCAGAAAGGCGATATGGCCTGCAAGGGATGTATTCTCCGTTCTTTCCAGAGGCGGCGTGCCCTGCATGAAGGAAAAGAACAAGGTCTACTACCGCGACATCTATGACCACGTGGTCCTGAGCATAGACCTTGTGGAGACCTACCACGACATGGTGAACGGCGCGATGGAAGCCTATATGTCCTCGATATCCAATGCGATGAACGAGGTGATAAAGGTACTGACTGTGATAGCCTCCCTGATGCTGGTGCCCATGCTCATAACAGGGATATACGGCATGAACTTCAAGCTCATACCGGACCCCGAATGGGAGTACTCGTTCCTGTTTTCGATTTTTCTCATTTTATTCAC
>JAFGQM010000107.1 GCA_016935655.1 Candidatus Altarchaeota archaeon
ATCGCGCACGATATAAGGACCAAGACAAGACGCGCGATAGAGGACTTGTCTTGGCTTGCTAAGAATGGGCCTAAAAGCCAGTTCAAACAGATATTTGTTGAGGACGGGCTGTTTGTAAAGCTCGCGGGGGATGTAACAGAGGGCGGGTTTAGGACTCTTCCAGAGGGCGAGGCAACGAGTTTTGCTGTAAGGATTCAGAACAACTCCGATCTGCGAAACTTTTTGCCCGATCTCTCCGGGGGGGCGAAGAAGGAAGGGTAACGGGTTCTAAGGGAAGCCCGAGCGGACACGGCGATTGAACCAATAAGTGTAACGACTCGGGCGTCTCGGAAAACCTGGATGAGATTGGATATTAAAAAAATAGGAGACAAAAATGAGCATAACAATGAAGTGGGGACAACTAACACTGGGGTCGGTATTGGCCTTCGCGGTCGGCTGGTTTTTATTCGGCCTTCTGGGCGCTATAGCACTGGCTGTTGTAGTTTGTTTGGTGATGGGGATACTAGTAGTAAAATAATAGGAGACTAAAAATGGAAGCAATAATGCAATGGGGCAGTATAACACTGCTATCGGTAATAGCGTTCTTGGTCGGCTGGAAAATACTCGGCCTTCTGGGCGCTATAGCACTGGCTGTTGTAGTTTGTTTGGCGACAGGGATACTGACAATAGCAATTTAGTAAAAATGCGCGGTCGTCAGACGGCTTCCGCCATATATAATGGGTAGGCGGGGAAGGGACTGCGCGGCTTCAAAGAGAAATACCATTATGAATAAAATGGGCACAAAAGAAAAAATCGGGGAAACAAGCGAAAAAGTACGGAAAAGGGCTGAAGACCTGGAAACGGAGATCGACGAAGGTGCAAAGGACATAAAGGAAGAAATCCGGGAAGACCTGCGCACAGGTCTGGATCTGCTGAGCCTGTGTCCCGACTCGCTGACGCGAATCGTGAACTCACGACCGAATACTCTAGACAGTTAGTTTCCCGGCCGGTCCGCTTTTCTTCAGTGTCTGGAAATTTATGTGAGATTCCATGACCAGGACTGTCTACGCGACTATGAGCGAGGGGGAGATCCGGGAGGTAATAGGAAGGATTAAAAAATACAGGGGCGAAGAGGGGGGCAAGTACAAACCCGCCCAAACTGGACCCCTCGGGGGGGTAGATGCCCAGCAGAGCGAGATGCAGCGGGAAGCAAAACCTGTAAAAACGGGGCATAACCTTCTTGGCCTTGTCAACGAGCCGGAAGAAGTAAAGGAGAGCATCCTCATCTCCGCACTGACCCTTGGCTGCCTCCCGATCGCTTTCGGGATGATGAGGATACTGGCGGAAGGTGCAAGGGAAAAAAAGGGTTGAATTATTTGGTTAGTCTGTAGCAGTATGGCTCTATCTCCTTAAAATCGAAGCCCCTCTTGAGCGCGTCTATGTCCACCGCGTTGGTCTTCCCGTCCAGCACCTCCATCAGGGTCTTCGAGAACTTGGGGGGTATCTTGTCCTCGCCGAACGTCTCGCTCCCCTCCCAAATTATGGCATACCCGCCAGGCCTGAGGACCCTGACCAGCTCCCTGACAGCCTTCTCGTAGTCCCCGAGGTGGTGCATGATGTCGAACATGACCGCTCGGTCGAACGTGTTGCCAGGGTACTTCAGATTCAGCGCATCCCCCATCTCGAAGGAGCCCTCGTACCGGCGCTGCAGCTCGCATATGAAGTTCTCGTTGATGTCTATGCCCTTGAGCTTCACGCCCCTCCCCAAGAGCCTCTTGCTGAACTTGCCCGCACCACAACCTACTTCGAGAACCCTTACACCCGGGGACAGGTCCAGGTATTCGATGGCCTTGTCCAGGCGCTCCTCGTACCACTTGCCGTGTCTGAGGGTTATCAGGAATTGGTAGATCCGTCCATTAACGTACATGAGAGACTTTCCGGAGAGCTTGTAGAAAAAGAACGCGACGGGCAGTAGGAATAGTCCCAGGGGGATGCTCAATATAATCAGGCTGATGTTCCTGTTCATTTCTCCGACCTCGGATGTAGTGTAAAGGCTGAACGCATATAAATCATTTCACCGGGTTTACCCTCTTCACGTTTTCCATTATGCCCTTCGTCAGGTCATCGCCTTTTTCGGCCAGGAGCTTGCCTATCCTCCTGATTACCTTGTTCTCTCTTACAAACCCGTAGACCATGAGGACGATCGAGATGCTGGTGACGACTACAAATACCAAGCCTGGTGTTATGAATGGTATGGACCCGATGGCGAGATACCACCAGAAGACTAGGGATAGGACCGCACCTACCGCTATAGAGATGACTGCCAGCCTTAACCTCACCCTCAAAAAGAACGCCATTACCGTCGCCACATAGACGCCGTAGGCGAAGCTTATCAGCGCCAGCGCCGTGTAGAAGCCGATATCCCCGAGACTCTTCTCGAATATGTCGGCAACATTCTTCATAACCCTCTCCATACTCTTGCGGCTCCCATGTATCTGTGTCACTATCTTGTCGAGTATCTTGTTCTCGAACCTCCTCTCTAGGGGGAGGCGACGGAGAATCCCGTAGATGACGAAGATGGATACGATGTTTATTACGAACAACGTCAGCAGATGCGCCACCGGTCTGAAACCCGGGTTCGTCAGACCATAGGAGATCGCCACACCCGGGCCGAGAAAGACCGATATGGCCAAGAACTTGGTGAGGAAGGGGGGCCTCAGCAAATGGAAAAAGGCCGAGAGGAGGATGAGCGCCACTAAAGCGAGACCGGCCAGAAGACATTTGAACTTGTCCATCCATTTTATCTTTGAATTTGGGCGATAAAAACTTATTTTGTCATCCGACCTTTTCATTTATATCTTTTCTCACAGAAATTAGTGGGGGTGAACAGAGTCTACTTCTAGGAAAATGATCAACAGAAGGATGATGAAGACCGTCGCTGCCGAGACCGCCATCATAATCCTGGTCGGTTTCCTGCTGACTGTCGCTGGAATCTATCTCAACTTCCAGAACCTCGATATGGCGAACTCGAAGAACTTCGAGGACCCGAACCTGCTGAACAACAACGAGATACTATATGGGATAATACAGGTTATAGGTATGGCCATAATGTTCGTCGGTGCCGCAAGAGGCCTTCTCAAGAGGGCGGACGTGATGAACCGCAGGTTCGTGAACATGATGGAGGTCTTCACTACCCTGGTCCAGAAGGAGATGGAGGTAATCGGCGACCGCGAGAAGAGGGCGAAGCTCGAGGATCTGAGGAGGCAGAGCCAGGCCCTTAAGAAGGACGTCGAGAGCGGCAGGTACGGTTGATTGGCGCGCAGGATGTATTATAGTTGTTGGGCCTAATTTAGAATAAGCTCTATTCGCCCTTTTTGCCCCAGTCGCCCACGGCTTCGAACGCGCGCAGGACCTCCAGCGGTACCGCGAATATCACGGTGTTGCTCTGGTCGCTGCTCAGATCGTTTATGGTATGCAGGGTCCTCAGATGGAGCGCCCCCGTTGTTGTCGAGAGTGTCTTCGCTGCCTCGGTTATATTCTTTGCGGCTATCTTCTCGCCCTCTGCCTTGATGATGACTGCCCTCTTTTCCCTCTCGGCCTCGGCCTGCTTGGCCATGACCCTCACCATGTCCGTGGGCAGCTCTATGTGCTTCAGATCGACTGATGTGACCTTTATCCCCCACGGGTCGGTCGCCTTGTCGACCAACAGCTGGATCTTGTCCGACACCTGGTCCCTCTTGCTCAGAAGGTCGTCCAGGATGACGGCGCCCACGACGTCCCTCATCGTCGTCTGGGCCAGCTGGGACGTAGCGTAGTTGTAGTTCTCCACCTCGATTATCGCCTTCATGGCGTCCACGACCTTGTAATATAAGACCGCGTTGATCTTGACCGACACGTTGTCCATGGTCATGGCGTCCTGGTCTGGCACGTCGATGGTCCTCACACGCATGTCGACCTTGTGCATGGCCTGGAAGATGGGGACTATGAAGTTCAGCCCTGGCCTGCGGGTACCAGAGAACTTGCCCAATGTGAACACCAGGCCGACCTCGTACTGCATGACGATGCGGATGGACGCGAGTACGATTATTATCAGGAAGAACAGGACCACAGCCAAGATAGCCAGTAGAACCATTTTGCTTATAGATTAAGGTTAAAGGTATAAAAATCTTTGATTTCGCGTGGCTTTGCTACAAAAATCTGAAAAATGACTGGATTTAGTAGTAGAAGTCGGAATTTAGTAGCAGACAATCAAAGTAGGTCTGAAAATGCCTTCTTAACTACGTCAATAACAGCCATGGCGATAGAGAGGCCACCTAGAATTAAAGTATCAATCAGTTGTCCAATAACCACAATGTTAGCTAACTTTAAGAAGATTAGTAGTGCTCCTGTAGCGATTCCGAAGAATAGCAATATTCCACTCATATTTCCAAATTGCATAATGAGGCTTAAAAATGGAGAATCGTGAAGATTTATTAAGAGAGAACGGCAATAATAACCAGCCCAAAATGTCCCAAAAACCCAAAAAGAGAAAGGAGAATGATAAAAAGGAGGAGAGGGTTGGCTATCTCCTGATTCTGTTAGGCTTTGC
>JAFGQM010000108.1 GCA_016935655.1 Candidatus Altarchaeota archaeon
GAACTCTGAGTACACTATAGCGCCATCGCCAAAGATATGGTAGTCCTTTATAGGCCCGCCGACCCTCCAAAAGACGAATTGTATGAAGAGCCCATCCGAAGGGTTTGACTTTTCGTAGAGTTCTTCCGAGAGCTGTTCCATCCTACGAGCGGTTGCATCGTCCAGTGGCAGGAAGGACCTCTCGAACCTATCCGTAAAAGAGTAGACATGGTACTGGGCCCTGTCCTCCTCGAATTGTGTATCGGGCTTATGAAGTTCTTTTACATCCCCTATTACATCCAAGGCCGATTCGGGGCTTACAAACCTTAGTCGGATGTCCCTGGAGTCGTCGGGATAGATGACCTTCTTGAAAAGATAGCCGTTTGAGACGATCATATACTCCAAAAGGCAAATGTTGCCAGTGCAGGCCGGGTCGTCCCGGCTCACCTCAGCATAGGAAATTCCCCGGCCTGGGATATCCCCAACTGGCTGGATGAGTAGTAAAAGAAGAGCCAGCAATGCCACGCACAACACCAGAGCCAATACAATATATACCGTTCTTTTCATCTGAAGGTGAAGATTTACACGAGATTAATTAAAAATTTTTGGGCGGCCTGCTTTGGAGCTATAAACATTATTTTTATATGGCCATGCCCAAACATAGAAGCTAATGACCGGACATAGTGCCATCGAGCTTAAGGATCTATCAAAAAGATACGGCGAATTGAAGGCTGTCGATTGTGTCTCGCTCTCTGTAGAGCAGGGCTCTGTCTTCGGCCTCCTGGGGCCCAACGGGGCCGGCAAGACGACCCTGATATCGATGCTGGTCACCATGAGGCGGCCTACCTCAGGCACAGCTCTTGTCAACGGCTTTGGCATATCCAGGGAGGCGGATTCGGTCAGGAAGAGCATAGGGATAGTATTCCAGGACCCGAGCCTCGACGACGAGCTGACCGCGCGCGAGAACCTCAGAATACACATGTCCATGTACGGCGTCCCGAAGGAGCTGAGGGAAAAGAGGCTCGAGGAACTCATCAGGATAGTCGGATTGGAGGACAAGCTCAACGTAGTGGTAAAGCACTTCTCAGGGGGCATGAGGAGGAGGCTTGAGATAGCCAGGGGGTTGCTCCATCACCCCAAAGTACTTTTTCTCGACGAGCCGACCATAGGCCTTGACCCGCAGACGCGCGCGGGAATATGGGGGTACATAGAAAAACTGAACAAGTCGGAAAAGATCACTATCGTACTGACCACGCACTATATGGATGAAGCGGACAAGGTCTGCGACAAGGTGGCAATAATAGACCACGGCAGGATAATAGCCAGTGGGACTCCTGAAGGCCTGAAGAACGAGCTTGGGGGAGACGTGATCTCTATAAAGTGCGATGATGGGGCCTCCTGCATAGAAAACCTCAATAGACTCAGCTGGATAAAGTCCGCAGTCCAGTATGACGGGCATATCAACATAAGGGTTGGAAGGGGTGAGGAGAAGATACCGAGGATACTCTCACTCATGGAAAAGCACGGGATAAAAGTTGAATCGGTCAGCCTGAGGAAGCCCTCCCTGGATGACGTTTTTCTGCATTACACCGGCAGGACCATAAGGGAGGATGAGGCTAGCCCAAAGGACGCCATGCGGCTGAGAAAGAGGGCTTGGGGGGGAAGATGAACCGGGAGATAGAGGGCATAGTAGCCCTATGGAGGAGGGAGATCATCAGGTTTTTCAGGTCCAAGTCAAGGCTTGTCGGGAGCCTGGGGATGCCGTTCTTCTTCCTGGCAATATTGGGCACGGGACTAAATAGCGCCCTTGACCTGCCCACAGGCAGCGGTTATCTTCAGTTCATAGCCCCGGGGATAATAGCCATGGTTTTGATGTTCGGCTCCATGTTCTCGGGGATAACAGTCATAATGGACCGACAATTCGGCTTTTTGAAAGAGACTCTTGTGGCCCCGATAAACCGACTTTCCGTTGTTCTCGGAAAGGCCCTCGGGGGGGCTACCACCGCGGTCATCCAGGGCGTGATAATAATGCTGGTAGCAGTCCTTCTGGGGTCGCAGATACAGCCTGTAAACATACTCTTGCTCCTTGCCTTCATGTTCCTCATATCGTTGATGTTCGTATCCCTGGGCATAGCCATAGCTTCTACCATGACGGACATGCACGGGTTCCAGCTCATAATGAACTTCCTCATCATGCCGTTGTTCTTCCTTAGCGGGGCGCTCTTCCCGCTTTCCTCGGCGCCGGATCTCCTTAAGACTGCGTCTCTTTTCGACCCCCTGACTTACGGGGTCAGCGGGCTCCGCTACCTGCTCCTCGGAACGGCAGAGCTAGACTTCAATTTCTCTTTCCTTGTCATAATCGGGTTTACAATCGGGTTCTTATTGCTAGCGATAAGGCAGTTCAACCGGATAGAGGGATGAGTTTGATAAAGAGCCCTACAAGAATTAAGTGCCGCCAGTGGGATTTGAACCCACGACACCTCGGTGACTAACCCTTTCATCCGGGAACTTCAGCAACACCTTCCAAAAGATTCTCTCTCCAGGAATCGAGTGCTCTCCCAGACTGAGCTATAGCGGCAAAGCAGGATATATTTCAGTTGGAGGATTAAAAATCTTCCAATTGGTTTTCCTGTCTTCACCCATAACTATTATGTTTTCAGTCGGAGTAAAATGCCATCTAAAGGGCGAAGACCCCAGAACTTCAGGTACAGAAAGGGTTACCCCCTGGCAGGCAGCGCTTTCATAAACAGCCATGAGGAGGCTTTATGGCTGAGACGCAACGGTTTCCATACTGTGATATCCCTCGAGCCCATATCCGGCAGTATGTCAAGGGAATTGGAAAAATTGGGGATAAAACATGTATCCCTCCCTGTTTTGGATGCCGATGAAGGACCCTACATGTCCCGGGTTCAAATTGAACGGCTGCGGAATCTCGTCAGGGGAGAATGGGAAGGGAACCGGGAGGTTCTGGTCCACTGCATGGAGGGGAAGGGAAGGACGGGGGAGGCGCTCGGATTGCTCCATTCTTTAGGGAGGGAGATGTTCCCCAAAAGAGAGGTATCCAAGAGGGTTGGACGCAATTAGCCCATGAATCGGGTTTTAAGCCTTTGCTGATTGTAGTGTAACTTCTGTTTTTAATTGTTTTTTTGCTAAAGATTGGACAAGATGCCCGTGAAGAAGAGGCCCGAAAAAAGGAAGCATTATGTGAGGGGCGACGAAGCTAACATATATCTTGTGAGAAGAGGCGGTTTCAGGGGCGTGGAGAGGGTGAGCCACTCGAGGGAGGGGCAGGACCTCAGGCTGAGGTATCTGAGGCACAGGATAGCCCACATACTCCACCCGGAGCATTTCTTTGAGATGCGGCCTCCGAGAAAGAAGGGAAATGATCTAGTCCTCAGAAGCAGATTCCTGAGGCCTGATAAGCTGTACAGGGACGCACTGGAATCCTTTTACAGGACAAGGGAAAGGTTCAGCGTGTTCCAGGAGGGGAGCGTGCTGGAGCGCCATGCCAGCAGGACCGAAGACCGGAGGACCAGGGAAGCAGCAGAGAGGATAAGGGCCAGCGGGATAAACGTCAACACGAATTTCATGAACATAATGTACCGCACTAAATCTAAAATGCCTATTTTCGCCGAGGTTGAAGACGTGGACCCTAAACAGATCAGAAGGTCGCTTGACGGCCTGGGAGTCCATGGGGGGAAGAGAAGGACCGTGATGCGTCTGTTGAGGGTTTATGAAGGGCGCATGGAAGCGCTTAGAAAGCAGCGTGGTTTGCCAAGTCCTAGCTAACAGCTGCTAGTTGAGTTATAATCTTCTTTCTATTGTCCAACACTATAGAATCTTCGCTGCGCGCGCCGAATGCCCCCGTGTAAATACCGGGTTCTATCGTGAAGGCCATCCCCTTTTGGAAAACGTCCTTTTCTTCGGGGGAGATAGAAGGTTTCTCGTGTATCTCGAGGCCTATGCCATGGCCAGAGAGATGCAAGAATTTATAGCCCTTCTTCTCAATTTGCTTTTCAATAAATCCATGAATCTCCGAAATCCTTCCTCCGATGTATATCTTATCTATGGCAGATTCCTTAAGTGCCTTGACAAAATCTGCGATGTCTTTCTTTTCCTTGCCAACCCTGCCCACCTCCAAGGTCCGGGTCATGTCTGAATTGTATCCATCGTAGACGGCCCCTATATCCAACATCACCAAATCCCCTTCCTCGATCTTCCTGTTGGATGGAAATCCATGGATGTATTTTGTATTCGGGCCGGATAGGCATATGATTCCCTTGCCGAACGGCGCAGTCTCAGAGCCGTTTTTACGTATCTCGTATTCGACTTCTGCGGCAAGTTCAAATTCAGTCATCCCAATTACATCCAACAAGCCGACTTTCTCCATGGCGCCGCTGGCTATGCGCGCGCTCTTCTCCAAAAGTTCTATCTCAGCCTTCGACTTGATTTTCCTTAAATCCTCGATTACATCCAATACTTGTATGCTCTTCTTTATCTTTTTCCTTAAATCGACCAGAGAGGAGTAGTACATCTCGTCGACCCCGATCTTCTTATAGCTGGTTTTCAACAGGAAGTTCCTGATCTCCTTCTTTTCCTTAATCCCCCGCCAGGGTATCGGCGAATTCTTCAGCAAGTCTTCATAGATGGGCGAGGTCCAATGAACGGAATCACTTAAGGAAACAAAGATCCGCCCAGAGTCAGAGCCCGTAAGGTAGCGTATGTTCTCGTCCCTTGCCACAAGCATCGCCTTCAGGCCCTTCTTTTCAAGAGCCGCCCGGACATTCCCCAGGCGTTTTGCATACTCTGATTTGGATATTGCCATCTCAAGGAGTATATTTACGTCGTGCAGTATAAATTCAAGAAACGGTTTTTATAGTTTATTGCACAATAGAGATAAGAAAAAAATGCTCGTGTGGGGTGGCTATAATCCTTTGATTAGGCATCTAATTCTCCTTCTGGCAGTAACAGTCATCGTCATAATCCAACCGATGCCCGAAGATTTGGTTGAGGCCGAGGAAAACTTAAGCATTCCCGACTGCACTCCTAACACTGGCGATATTTGCTATTTGGGTGTCTTTGAAAATGGGTCCAGAGCTGACAACTCGTCAACGGAAAACATAACCACCGAAGACTATGCTGCAGATGAATGCTCTTCCAAAGACTGTAAAGAAGACAAAAAAGGGAAGGAAAAAAACCCAAAAAACAAGGAGGTGGACGATATCGAGGCAAGCATTGGAGAAGTTGATGCCGAACCTGTACATGTGGGGTGGACTGACAAAGAATGCTTCTGGTTTGATGCTGACGTTGACGATGACGTGGACAAAGATGATTATGCAAGGTTCCAAGACTGCCTCTCCGGCGATGGCAACTACCCGATGGAGGAGTCGTGTTTAAGGTTTGACTATGACGGGGATGAGGATGTAGATGAATCCGATGATCTATTCGGTGTTTGCGGCTCCGCCGGAGGCATAGACTACGCAGGTTTTAGGTCCGATATCGCAGAGGCGATGCTCACTTTGAAGATCCTCGAGCAGGCAGTGACGCATAGTACCGTCGAGGACCCTTTGGACCTCTCCACTAGAGAGAAGCTGGCCATAGAAGACTTCCTAGACGAAGTTGACTCAAAAGGCGTCTCAGTGAGGATATTGGTATTCGGGGGGCAGTTATACCTATTAGAGGAAGAGGAAGAGGTATTTGATTACCGGGTGGAGGACAACGCAGACAGTATCGACTACTACATTTACTTGAAGAACGTCCAGCCGGGGGGGGAAATCCTAGCCCTGAGCAAGGACAAGGGCCAGGCAGACTGCGAAGTGGCCTACTCTGACGACCCCAAGTACCTGCACAGCGACATAACCTGCATTATGACCCAAATACTGGAACAATACCCGGATTCCAGCCTTTATTTAAACGACAACGAGTACATGATGGGGGCGATCCTGGACTATCTGAACGCCCAGAAAGCCGCCGGGAACATAGTCGATTACAATTTCGAAAGAAAAGAGGACGGCTTGTTCGATTATGAACTGCTTAATGTGGACTTCGGGGAGGATGAGTTACCAGGCATCTATGAGCTATACCTCAGATACGGCGACCTCTACGGGCCGGAGCTCCCGCTTGACTGGCTGGTGGAGGAGTACAACAATTTCACCGGGCTCAAGTTGATAAATGGGGAGAAAAGATTCTCCTATGTTTCTGATATGGACATCCCCTTGGCGGCGCTAAGGGCCATGGTGTCCGATATGCCGTTCCGGATAAGGGCTAAAACAGCCCTTGAGATTCTGCGGACCCAAAACCCCGACCCGACCATATGCGGCTATTATGAAAACTTCAAAATCTTTCCTGTTGAGACCCAGTACAACATGGGCGAACTCGACCGCCTAAATGAGTATGCGGAAAACGCCGATACGCTTTGCAGCATACAGGCCGCTGTGTTGAATATCAGCGGCCACTACAAGGCATGGTACAGCACACCTTCCTTAAATGCAAAAGACAAGCTCTACCACTCTAAGACCTTTTACAGGGCGCTGGACGGGACAATCATAGCTGAAAACTGGGATGATCTAACAGATGGGTTTTTGCAAAGTCCCTTAAACGGTTGGGCGGGGGAGCCTGGCAACGATTTCGTGATAACGCAGACCGACTCGCAGGGCGACTATGCGCCCGGGGAAGAATGCCTTCCCTGCCTGAGCCTGGACAGGGACGGCGACGGCCTCATTGAAGAGGACGGGGAAGACTTAGAAGCATTCAATGAGTGTATGGACAGGACACCGGTCCTCATAAGGGCCTTGAACCCAGAGCCCAGTAGGCAGGAGCTGCAGGGCTTCAGGTACGCCATCTCCGGGGACAAGGTCGTCTGGAAGGACTGGAGGAGCGGCAACGGAGATATCTATACGTATGACCTATCGACTTCCCGTGAGAAGAGGATAACAACAAGCCAGCTAAGCGAGCATACCCCCTCAATCTCAGGCAAGTATATTGCGTATTACCAAGCCGGCAACCCTCCCGCCGACTGGCCTGCAGGATGGCAGTACAGGGCAGTCTTTTATTATGATACCACAACTGGGCAGGAAACAAGGGTTTACCCTGTTGGGGACGAAGAGTACGCGAACCTCCAAAGTGTGATTGCAATTGACAACAGTAAAATCGTATTCGATGAAGTGGTTTACAGCTGCTGGCGCACGGACCCCGCTACTGGGAAGTGCAAAAGCTATATAAACCCAAGATACAATCTCTATCTTTATGACATATCAAACGGCCAGTTGTCGCGCATAACAAGCAATGGCAGGACACCAGCGATTTCAGGCGACAAAATCGTTTGGCTCAGTGGTATACAGCTCTACATGTGCGACCTGAGCCTGAACGGGCAGAAGGGCGGTTGCCTTGAGACTGATGAAAAGACCCAGATTACCAAAAGCCCCAATTTCGCAGGCATATACCCCTACATCTTCGGGGACAAGATTGTGTGGCAGGATTATATGAACAGGGACAGCAGCTGGGACATATGGATGTGCGACCTGGGCAAGAACGGGCAGGCCGGGGGATGTGGCATAAACGACATTAAAACAAGGATAACCAACAGCGCCGCGAGGGAGCTGTATCCGGTCGTATCGGGGGATGTCCTGGCATGGTACGACAATTATGACAGGATATGGATGTGCGACCTGGGCAAGAACGGGCAGGCCGGGGGATGCAACCCTACTGACAGAAAAACAGGTGTAGGCTCCGGGAAAAGGAGATCTTTGTCAATTTCAGGTGACAGGATTGTCTTTGATAGGCTTGTAAGCGGGGATGATTGGGACGTCTATATTTATGACCCCAATTACGATCCTATCGTGGGCTGCGAGTGGGCCGATATAAACAACAACCAAAAATTGGATGTGGAGGACCGACTCCTTTTCCAGTCATGTTATATGGGACGGAGCGAGCATGTGGGCGGCTCTGTGGTGGCAGGAAACACGGAATCCATAGAGGGGTGGTCCGATTCAGTAAGAACACCGGCTTGCGGTCTCGGGGTACCGATAAGCTTATACTGCATAGAGCAGCCGCCGGTTGAGTGTGAGGAGGAGCAAATATTGGGTCCAAGCCAGCTCGAGTCAAACGGGCTGGTCTCTCAGATCCCGGTCGCACAACAGGTCGTGACCCAGTGGCCCAGTGCAGGCGAGTACTACAACCTGGGGGCCCCAGTGCCGATGGGTCCGCAGGCAGCCTTGTTCATGATGGATACCGAGACTTATGTTGACTTTCTGTTCACCGGGCATACTGTAACCCCGGAAGCAGAGGTCAAGCGCCTGGGGAAATTCGGATATGGGGTAACGGTATGGAAGAACAAAGTCAACCGCCATACCATCGAGTCTTTGATCTATGTCATGGCTAGCAACAGGAACCAGATGATCTTCTTGGACGGCCATGGTGGTCCGGACCAGTTTTTGATCGAGTGCTATGAAACAGATCAGGAAGCTAATGATAGGATAGTAGATCTTACCCGCCGCTATGGCCCGTTTTTCATGGGCGGGAATGACTGCACCTACGGCTTCATGAACACCGGCTGGTCCATCTGGATGTCAGCAAACTACTTTCTGCAGGATAATCAGGACATGCGAAAAGCCCTTGTATACTCCTTGCAGTGCCATGGAGGCGGATTCGGGGCCCGCACAAACGCCAGTAGCGCTGTCGGGGTGCTGCCCCACACCGAACATGCCAAGGGTGTCGATGTTTTCGATCTAAGATTGTTCATGGACTATTTTTTGACAGAGGAGCGAGATCGCCCGAATCTTCCTTGGGACCGTATTGGGGAACCGTTGCACACCGTGGGGCAAATCTTTTTTAGGATTGGGACCAAATACGTCTCATTTGATCATTGGAGGGAGTGGGAGGGCTGGCAGCCAAGGTTTGCGGGCAACGAGCGCTTCACCTGCTGGGAATCCGGTACCTGGTGGAAAAAACAGCAGTTCTGCCTCACTAGGAGCACCGGCGGGCGCGGCCCCAGTACAAGTCCCACCCCCAGGGCCATAAATGCCGGCAAGACCAGCGTTGAGTTCAACACGCTGATGCTCGGCAGGCCCGGTTCTGCTGCACCTGTCGAGATAAAGTGGGAGGGGTGTGCAGCCGATTTTGAGATGAACACTGACGCTGTATTGGAGGAGCGCAACTGGCCCGACGAGACCATAGAGGCATTCAAAAGAAGGTACAACCTGCCTCTTGTCAGCCCATTCAGGATAGAACCCAGGTGGAGCCCTAACAATGCTGCAGCCAACTTCGGCAACCAGTTCTCGAACAGAATCGATTGGGAGTTCAGCTGGGTGGACGAATGGGCGCTTTATGAATGGCCCCATATACCGCCTAAGGATGTTATGCATCACCTGCCGAATGCACCAAGACTCCTTACCTACGACGACTGGTGGCTTAGATTGAGTGCAGAACAGCGCGCAAGCTGGCCCGAGGACCAGTTCCTCAAGATTAAGGTCGATGGTGTGAGCTCCTGGCCTGCGAACATCGAGCTCAACGGGAACCCGAAGACTCATTTGGGGATAGGGGGTAGCAAGTTGGGGGGTGTAGGGAAAAACGTGTATGGTGTGGAAGAGTGGTCACCGGAGGATGGTCAAGTACACCGTATAGTGCCTGTCTGGCTGAGGAACGCCTATGACTCATACGGTGCACCCTTTGAGTACTGGATACCCTGCCAGAAGCCCATCACGATCCCAACGTGAGTGAGGGTTTTTATGTTTTGTGTTTAAATAAGATGGCTATGGGTGGATCGAGTATCCTCAGAGAAAAGCTAATCCTAGTTTTTTTAATCTGCGGGTTAGTCTTAATCCTGCCTCTGGCCGCTTCTTCCGACTCTGGCAATGCCACGGCTGGCAACCTCACAAACAACTTTAGCCAGAACACAAGCTCAGTTATCCAAATAGGCGAGGGGGATGACATGTGGGAAAACCAAACTGATGAGAGTGAATCCACCATCGACCTGATTGAATCGGAGGAGTGCTCTGGGAAGAAATGCAAGGAAGACCGCCCCAAGAAGCCGAAAAAGGAGAAGGATGTAGATGCAACGGCTGCTGAAACGTTAAATGTTCTACCCTGGACCGACACCGAGTGCTTCTGGTTCGACTCCGATGCGGACGGGGACGTGGACCAGGCGGACTCCGGGAGGTTCCAAAACTGCATATCAGGTGCTGGGAACCCGCCTGCCAGGGAGGTCTGCCTGAGGTTCGACTACGATGAGGACGGGGACGTGGACTACGCAGACCAGGACGTGCTTGATAGCTGTTTCTCTGGCGATGGTGTTTATTATCCAGGCCTTATGTCCTACGTTCTTGAGGCCTTCCAGAGTTTGAAAGCTCTGGAGGAATCAATAACTGAGACCGCAATAGTGGATCCTCTAGACATTTCAACTTCACAGAGGAGTTCCATATCCTCCTTGTTGGATACTATAGACGAACAAAACCCGCCGGGAATGGCCGTGGTCAACGGTGAGTTCTACCTGGTCCCGCAGGGTGAGGATCTCTTTTCATACCGGGTTGACGACGGACCGGAGACTGTAGACTATTATTTAGTAACGGAAATGGAACCAGTCCAAGACGTGTTCATGGTCGGCAGGAACAAGAGCCAGGCCGACTGCATTGTGGAGTACTCGGACGACCACGAGCAGATATACAAGGACCTCAGGTGCGTGATGGTCAAGACCATGGCTCAGCATCCTGATTTAACCCACCTTATACTTGGGAACGAGTATATGCAACAGGATGTCCGGGATTATTTAGATGATCAATCTTCTAATGGGAATATAGATGGCTACAACTTCGACTTATTCGGGGACGGGACTACAAACTACAAGACTCTGCATGTGGATTTCTCTGATATGGACAGAGATGGAACTTTCACTCTGGAACTCTTTTTAACGGATTTATATGGCCCGGGGGTCTCTATGGAGGGGCTTGCCCAGGAGGACAATGACTTGCTGAACCAAAGCCAGACTCTCATAATGGATGACAATAGTAGGTTCAAGTACACGACCGACTCAAGGGTTACAATCGCTGCCTTGTGGGTCATGGCCAAAGATCTGCCCACTAGGACGCGTGCCAGGGCAATAATCGACGCTCTGGGGACCCACAACCCGGAGCCGACAGTCTGCGGTGGGGAAGAATCGTTCAAGGTCTTTGCCATAA
>JAFGQM010000109.1 GCA_016935655.1 Candidatus Altarchaeota archaeon
ATATGGATTCCTCTATGCAAGTTTATCAGATTTTCCACAATTTAAAGGAAAGAGAGAAAAGGAACTAAAAGAGTTCGCATATGAACTAATTAGATATGTTGCAGTAGTATTTGCAAAAAAGATAGATCATCAGATTGATTTTAAAACTCGGATATTTGAGGCAGAATTAGATGGGTACATAGTTTGTTCGAAAGACGGTTTAGGATACCTTTTTACTAGCGGTAGTATTGCAGGTATATGGAGTTGGGCTATGGATGACCCTAGTGTGGAGGGGGTGGAAATAAGGTGCCAGGGGAGAGGGGATAAGACATGTAGTCTTGTATGTGGGCCTTTAGAGGCACTAAAGGAAAAAAAGTTAGAAGTACAAATTGAAACTTCATTACCTGAAGCCAAATTTGGAGTAGTGTACAGAGATCTTAATCGAATTAGACCCGCAACTCATTCAAGGACATCTCTTAAATCTCTTTTGGATAATAAATTCTTTGGGTATAATGCAGGTAAAATTAGTTTTAGAGGGGAAAGATATTTCAGCACTGAATCACATATTACATATCTACTCGAAAACGACATTGGGAAGATTGAAGGCGGCAAAGAAAAACTTTTCGATATTATATTCAGTTATGCAAAAAATTTCTCAGTTAAAAACCCAGATTTAAAAAATAATTTCGAAAAATTTATTATGGACTATTTCTCCGGATCTGGATGGGGGGATATTTTATTGACTAATACTAGTGCTGGATATAGCGTATTCATTAATTTCTTTCCTTGGACGGAATTCTCTGAAATATCTGAATTTATATTTTTACGGGCATATCTTTCAGGGTTTTTATCTGGATTTTTAGGAAGAAATGTTATTCTTAAACTAAATAGCAGAGATATCAAAGGGGGAAATTTAAGTGTAGCCTTGGGGGAGTAAAATAGTTGTTTTATTCCTCTTTAATGACACTAATCCCCTTCCCACTCACAATCTCGAAGCTGTTTATGGCCTCGTTGTGCTTCGTAAGCCTCATCTTGTGGATTATCAGGGTCCTGCTGCTCTGGGCGCCTAGGGACTCTAGATGTAGTGTAATCACCCCGTCCACAACATATTCCTCCACGCCGTGTGGGGCAAAGCTCTGCCCGCCTACGGGTATTTCGGACAGCAAGATCGTGGTCAGCTCGTTCTCCTGGAAGAGATAGTTCATCTCTATTATGGCATTCCTGATCTTGTGCTTATCGTTATCCAAGAGGATGTCAAGGGACGGCAATGCATCGACCACTACCCTTTTCGCGCCCATGTTGCGCGCGGTCATGATGACGTTCTGGATAAGGTGGTTTATGTCAAAGGTCTCGGGCGACAGCGTGAACTTCTCGTCGCTTTCCAAGCCTAGTCGTACCAGGGACGCATCGATTATGGCTATCTTCCCCTCTTTCTCAAACTTGCTTATGTCCATCCCCATCTCCTTCATCTCAGCCCTGAGGTTCTTGGGCTTCTCCTCAAGGGTCAGATAGATCCCTGGCTCACCCAATGTAGCCCCATAGTGGAGGAACTGCATCCCAAAGATGGTTTTCCCGGTACCTGTGGTGCCCGAGAGCAGGATGGTCCTGCCCCTGGGAAAACCTCCCTCCAGCAGCTCATCCAGTCCGGGTATACCGCTCTTGGCTTTTTCGACCATTGTCTTGTTAAAGGGTTTAAGGTTTAAAAGCGTGAGTTGGTGTGATTTGCAAAATATTATCTGGTAGCAGAATAAAAACTTGATAGGCTATAGAAAATCGGATAATTTAACAGGTTTCGCCTGCTTCCTGTAGTACTCGAAGAGGTCGAGGCCCCACTGGATCGCGCGCGGGGAGGTGGATTGGAGGTCCATGTCCATTGTGTACCTCCCCCCTTTGTCGTTGAGACCCATCGCTAAAAAGCTTTCACACACAGTAAAAGCCACCTTTAGGTTTTCCTGGCATAACCCAAAATGTGCATTAGAACATGAATCAAGTTCCTTTATTTGGTTACCACCTGCATTTTTAATGCACATTCTTATAATCTCGGAGGTCACAATAATGTGGGTGTCAACTCCTTTTTTGGCTAAGGATACCAACATTGCCCACCATTCTTTGTGGTATGCTGGTGAAACCCCACAAAAGGATTTCTGAACGGACTTTAACAGCTCCATAAAAGTGTTGTGTATAGCGGTCATATCACCTTCGTCAACTGTGACAAGTCGGGAATCTTCCAAGTCCCCCAGCCTCGCCCACAGGAAGTCAGGAATCCCGCTAGTATCATGCGTTTCCCAGAACTCCTTAAACTTCTCGTAGGTGGCATAGAACTGCAGCGACTCGCTCATCCTCTGTACTATGGCGCGCCCATAAGGAGTCAATTGGTAGTCCCCCTCCATGCGCTCAACAAGCCCCATGTCCTCCAGCTCTTTGGCCTTTGAACTCGTATTCGGCGCGTTGGCGTTAACAGCATTCCTTAGATCCGCGAGCCTCATAGGTTTCTCCTTCAAGGCATCGAGGATGGCAAGTCGCAGCTTAGAATCATAAAGCTTTTTAATGGTCGATTCGACCAGCTCGTAGTTCTTAAGGAATTCAGAAGCAGCCATCGTTATTCTTTCCTGTTGACGGAGAAAAACTCTTAGGAATCCAACGCCTCTCTCTTTATCTCCTCGAGATCGTCGAAGTCCTTGTCGGCTGACACCAACGTCTCGGCCCCCGACTTGATAGCGGCAGAGAGGTGCAGGGCGTCCCTAGGTCTTAGATGGGGGTATTTCCTCATAAGTGAGAGGGAATAGTAGACGTCAGTAGCTTCTATGGGGAGAATTCTCAAGCCAGAAAAACTGAAGATTCTGGATCCCTGCTCGATCGCCTTCTTCTTGTCCTTCACACGCTTCCAAGAACTCCAGACTACCTCGTCAATGGTAAGGCAGCTTGTCACACCATCACCTTTTTTTATAGTCTCCCTTAGGATTTCACGCGACCTGTCGCCCTTGGGTCCGTCATCAAAAGAGCTGTAGATGAATACATTAGAGTCTATGTATCTCATTTTTCAAGCTGCGAGTAGTATTCCTTATCCCAATCGATATTTTCAGGCAATCTAGTCTTTTTGTATGTGTTGAAGAACTCCTCGAGCACGTCCATCCCTTCGTCCTTCCCCAGCTTTATCTCGTTGTCTTCGACGTAGAAATAGACTTCTTTGCCCGGCTTCAGATCAAAAGAGTCCCTTATAGCCTTAGGGACCACCACCTGGCCCTTGGGCCCTATTTTGCTTTTTAGTCTGAGCATTTTGGTATTACTTTAGAGTAAGAATTAATTGTACCTAGGAGTATAAAAACAAAGAAAGGAACGTTATCCCCTCCAGATAACCTTATCCCCTGATAACTATTAGTATCTTCCCCGTCTATACTTAGTATGAAACCGGGAGTGGTCTTGGTTTGCCTCCTTCTCCTAACGACCCCAGCCTCAGCCGTGTTCAAGTACGACGCCAACGGGAACATGGTCGAGGATGGCAGGTTCACGTATGAGTATGACGGCGCGAACAGATTATCAAAGGTGTTCAAGGAAGACGTCCTACAGGAGCAGTACTGGTACGACCACGAGGGCAGGCGCGCGCATTGCATGACTATTGTATGCACTAACCCTTTTTTAAGAACTTTTGGATAAGAATACCGCTAATTCTAATGACAAAGACGATACGCGACCCCATATACGGGGACATAGAGCTGGGGGAACTGGAGCTGAAAGTCCTGGACGCATCCGAGATGCAGCGTTTAAGGAGGATAAGGCAGCTCTCATTCTGCTCCCTGGTCTATCCTGGGGCCAACCAGACGCGTTTCGAGCATTCCATAGGGACGATGTACCTTTCAGGCAAGATAGCGCGCAGATTGGGCTTTGATGAGGAGTTGACGCAATCCATAAGACTCGCAGGCCTGCTGCATGATGTTGGCCACCTGCCCTTCTCACATTCCCTCGAGAGGGTCTTCGGGATGGACCACGAGAAGAACGCACGGACTGTGTTGAATGGCCAAATGGGCGACATCCTCGAGGACGGCGGATTCAAAAGGCGGGAGATCTATGACCTCATATGCGGAAAAGGCTACGGCAAGATAGTCTCATCGCAGATAGACGCCGACAGGATGGATTACCTTGTGAGGGACTCACATTATACGGGTGTGGCTTACGGGGCCATAGACACCGACAGGATAATAAGCGTGATGGGGATAGAGAAAGAGAGGCTCTTTTTCCAAAAGAAGGGGATCGTGGCATTGGAGGCCCTCCTTATCGCGCGCAACCAGATGTTCGAGGCCGTCTATCTGCACCACACAGTCAGGGTCGCAGAGGCCATGCTGGAGGAGGCGATGAGGCCGTTGGATGGAATAACTTCTGAAGAGCTCCTCTGGATGGGGGATGAGGACCTCAAGATGCGCGCAAAGCAGGATAACAAAGTATCAAAAGGCCTTTTGGATATGTTGGACCGGAGGAGGCTGTACAAGATATGCTGCTCTTGGGCCGGAAAATCGTACAAAAAAGGCACACGAGAGAAGGTCATCCATGAGTTGGGGATAAAGCCGCACCAGCTCCTCATATATGAGACCATCCTGCCTAAGAAGCTGACGTTCGAGATACTGGTAAAGGAAGGGGAACGGTTGGATACAATCTCAAAAATTTCATCCATCGCAAAGGACTTGGAGGGGAATATAAGGAGATTGGAGGAAACGGAGGCCTGCGCGCCTCCGGAGTTCAAAGACAAGGCAAGGATGTTATTCGAGAGAGTATAGCCTAACCTCGTTCGAACTCTAAATTCAGAAGGATTTCCTCCAATCTGCCCTCACTGGGATATGCACTTCTCTGCTTAAGTGCCCCCCTTGTGTTATTACTTAATCTTTTCAGTGCGCTGAAAACGCCGCCTTCACTCTCTCTATGCTTCCTTTCCCTTTCCTGCACTTCTTGTTGATACTCCAAGTTAAGGGCCTTCAGTGACATTTTCCTCCAGTTACTTTGGGTTTGTTTTAGGGGTTTTATTAGAACCTAGCGGTATAAAAATGCATATGTTTTTGAGCGTAATTATATTTGATGGCGGATATTATATCCAACATTGGATATAATCCTATTTGGCCTTGAATAGAAGCCATCCCTTTGGGCCAGCGCGCTTGAACCTTATTAGAACATACGTCCCTGCAAGTCTTTTGCCTTTTGGTAGGAACTCTATCTTATCCCCGGTCCTTTCCTTGAGTTCGTAGGTTCCACTGTCCCATATCCTGACTGACCCGGCGCCATATTGGCCTTTGGGTATCTCGCCCTCGAAGGAGGCGTAGTCTATCG
Source organism: Candidatus Altarchaeota archaeon (assembly GCA_016935655.1). The sequence continues at coordinate 5,293 of JAFGQM010000109.1, forward strand.
GATGGTCCTCGGTCATGACAGCGAGCCTTTTGACACCCGTTCCCAGTGGGGGCTCCTTCGGGACTGCCCAGCTCTTCAGCACGCCGTCCAACTCCAGCCTGAGGTCCCAGTGGAGATGTGATGCATGGTGCTCCTGCACGACAAAGACATCTTTACCTGTGGATTTGACACTGCCTTTGGGTTCACCGGTCTTAGAGAAGTCCCTTTTTTTGCCATATTCTTCCAGAGCCATCCCATTATATTTATGGGGGGGCTAATTAAAAGGATGATTATGCAATAAATACATTTGAATGGCTTATTCCATCCAATATTCCATCCAACAGTCGGGAGGTGGGGGATATTAAAAAGCGGATTTTTTATTACCCGGGGGGATTATCATCCTTCAGATTTATTATAATTGCCCTATAAATTCTCCCATGTTCGTATTTCCAGAGCAAAAGGAGTTCAGTATTGGCGGCATCAGGATAGGGGGGCAATTGACAAACCCTGCGGTACTGGTTGGCACCATATTCTATGACGGCCAGAAGCTGACCGACGAAGAGGCGGAGACACTCATAAAAAAGCAGGAGGAGCTCAGCGATGATACAAAACTGCCCTGCATGCTGGATATTTTTTCTAATTCGCCTGAGGAGGTGGTCAAAAGGGTAGATTTCGTGTCATCCGTCACAGAGAGACCATTCCTCATAGACCTTCCAGAGCCGGAGGTCAGGCTTGCGGGACTCAGGCATTGCGAGGAGGTGGGCCTCCTGGACAAGGTCATCCTCAATTCGATCAATATGAGCATGGAAGCGGATGAGCTGGAGGAGCTGAAGGTAATCCAACCCCCGAACGCCCTTGTGCTCGCATTCAATCCCATGGGCAACTCGCTAAAGGGCCGGATAGGGATACTCGAAGACGGGGCAGGAGTAATCGACAAGGGCTTGATACAGATGGCGAGGGATATTGGGGCAAAAAGGATCTTGGTCGATGTAGCCGCTACACCAATTGGGGATGGCGCTGGACCGTCCCTGCGGGCAGTCTTTGTCGCGAAGTCGAAGTTCGGTTATCCGACAGGCATAGGTATACACAATGCTGTTTCGTCCTGGAGCTGGCTGAAGGGCAGGGACAAGTCCTTCTGTGACATCTCATCCAACACCATGGCCAGGCTGATGGGCAGCGATTTCCTTTTGTACGGTCCAATAGAGAACGCAGAAACGGCCTTCCCCGTCATAGCCATGACTGATTCTATTATAGGAGAGTCATTAGAAGAGATGGGTCTGCACGTGCCAGACCAGAGCCCATATAGGGGGTTATAGTTTTTATTAATCCTCCTTTTATAGTCTATATATGGCAATTTGCAAAAACTGCGGCTCGGGGATACCTGAAGGTGCCAAGTTTTGTACGAAGTGCGGGAAGCAAGCAGAGGTATCAGCGCCTGTGGCCATACTCCCGCAGACTGATGTCAAGGCTGGCAAAAATGCAAAAATGCCGCCGGTTTTCTTTTTGATAATAATAGTCGTCGGGATAGTCGCCGTTCTAGCATTTATACTACTGGGTTCGCAGCAGCCTATCACCGCCTGCAA
>JAFGQM010000110.1 GCA_016935655.1 Candidatus Altarchaeota archaeon
AAAGAACGACTTCAATTCCGCCTTGGAGATTGCGCAGACGGTGGTCGCGCATGAGAGGAAGGTCACCGGCATGATAAACGACCTCGTGGACCTGGCCAAGAAGGAGAACGACCACGCCTCACTTGAGTTCCTTCAGTGGTTTGTGAAAGAACAGGTAGAGGAGGAGGCCAGCGCAGAGCAGCTGCTGAAGGTGGTAGAGATGGCTGGGAAGAACTTATTGCAGGCACAGAACTTCATAAAGAGGGATTAGAACCCCTCATCTTTCTCATTTGTGCTTCCTAGGCCTGTTCCTAGCTTTCCTCAAGTGGTCCACAGTCAGCTTGCCATGCTGGGCCTTCAGCATCTGTACGTGGAGCAGGTCAGGGATAATTACCCTCTCGTGCCAGCCGTGGATATCCCTCTTCGGCACCTCAGGGTGCACCTCTGAGAAGAACCTCTCCAGGTGCCCGATGAGCTGCCTGTGGTGTTTCCTGTATTTCCCGCCGACAACCGATGCGTTCGATATGACCAGACCGCCTCTGGCGCCTATGTCATAACTGCCGCGGCCTATATGCGCGTAGTGCTCACCATACTGGCCCGGTGTGTCCCTGACGTGGATCAGCCTGACGACACCATGCCTTCCCGGCCTTGGCGGGTCTATTTCGAGCTGGTATTGGTTCTTGCCAATGTGGAACCATGTCTTTCGTGGCATTTTTATCCTGGTTTGGGTTTTGGGTATATAGACAAAACAAGGTTAAAAACAATCTCAATCAGGCTTCCCTCTCCGCGCGCGCAGGAGTTCCGGCGACACCATCCTGTTCAGGCCGAGGATCCTTAAGGGCTCGGTCCCAGGGGCTTTGTGCTGCCTCTTCATCAGCTTGACCAGCTCCTGCCTGAGCTTCCTGTGGTGTCTCCTGTAGGGGTCCTTGCCGCCCATCATCAGGTCGTGGATTAGCAGGGCGTCCCCCGCGACCTCATAGGTGCCTGTCGCCACCCTTACCCTTTCCCTCTTGCCCCTGACGCCAGTTGGTTTAAGGTGATGTATCCGTATCTTTCCGAGGTTGCTGGTCCTCCCGGGCTTGCGCAGGCTTAACAGGTAGGTAGTGCCGCTTATGGTGAGCTGCTTCCTAGGCCTCTTGGATACTCTCATGTCTAAGATGGTTTTTAAGGAAATATCCTTAACTGTAATATTAGCAGTAATATTAACAAACTATGGACTATAAAATCAAAGCCCTCAAGACGCTGGGGAAAAGGCTCCAGAAGAGCATTTTCTTCGCCACGCTTGCGAGCCTCTTCTGGCTGTTATACAGGACGGGGACAAAGCCCTCCAGGATAACCTACCCCTGCCAGCAGGCTGCAGCCTTCCAGGTCTCAACTACCCTGTACCTGATACCTTTTCTTTATGTGCATAGAATACGCCACTTCCTCAAGTACAAATTCGACTTCCAGCTGCTTGCAAAGTATACGTTTGTGACCCTCTTTATCTTCGGTATTGTAGTAGTCGGCTCGAACATCTATGACGGCTGGGAGGCCGCAAGGGAAGCGGCGATCGAGAAGGAGCATGCATCCATAGGGCCTATTGGCAAGATAATAGCCGGCTCATCCGGCGCGGTTTTTGCCACGATACCTCACGCCATGGCCCTGCCGTCGCCCCACAGGGTGGTGAGCGTGCAGGACAGGGATGCGACGAGCTGGGATTTCTCCTGCACGAGCACAGGAGCCTGTCCAACATACTACGGTGACGAGGAGTATATAGACCAGAACATCGTCTACCAGATGTTTGACAAGGGGATTATGGAGCTGACCGGGGCGGCGACACCGGAGGCTGCTTGGAGGATGATACTACCAGACTACATCCCCGGCAAGAAGATCGCCATAAAGGTCAATTTCAACGACGCGGTGGTCGGGGGCGGTACCGCTGGCTATGGCGACAATGATGCATACGTGGACGCCCTGCCCCAGCCCATCAACGGAGTGGTGCGGGGCCTGAAGAGCATCGGCGTTAGGGAGGAGGACATCCAGGTCTTTGACACTTCCAGGTACATAACCGACAGGTTCAGGGCAGGGATAAAGTACCCGGGGATAGAATACTTTGATAGGTACGGGAACGGTGCGGACGTCCAGCCCGGAGGGTTCTCGAGCACTGACCCAAGCGCATTCGTCGATTTCTCGGACTCTGGTTATCCAACTGCAAGGCGGCTCACTGACGTCTTGGTGAACGCGGATTATGTCATAAACATGCCCATCATGAAGGGCCATGGCAACGCTTTGATAACCCTGTCCTTCAAGAACCATTTTGGTAGCTTAGATGGCGGCCCGTACGGGTTGAGCCAAGGAATGCACGATTATTTCTACCCTGGAGGGGCCTATTTCAGCACAACAAAGAATCCCCTAGTGGACATATCAAATAACCCCAATATAAGAGACAAAACTATTCTAATCGTGGGGGATGCGCTCTATGGGGCGAGGGATGGTAACAACGAGCCTCCGAAAAGGTGGAGGGTCTTTGGCGAGGATTCGCCCAATATGCTGTTGTTCAGCGTGGACCCGGTGGCGATAGACTCGGTTATGTACGATTACCTAGAGTGGGAGTGCATCTACTCAAAGGTCAACGGCCAATGGGTATTGCACGTCGCAGCCGACAAGGGTCTGGGGGTCCACGAGCACTGGAACAATGACAATGACAGGGATTACTCGCAGATAGATTATGTCGAGATTGATCTTGATTCTGAGACCTGCACTTCCAACGCCGCCTGCGATGACCTAAATCTCTGCACCTACGACCTCTGCAAGGACTCCTCCTGCGTAAACAACAATGCCAACCTGGAC